>JAHWKW010000008.1:0-113490 GCA_019347675.1 Actinomycetota bacterium
TCAGGCAACCAGGAGCGGTAGCACGGCGACGTACTGCGGCCAGTGCACACCTCATCAGCCTCAGTCCTTGACTCCTACCACTGGAGCAATCAAGAGGCTCGTGCTCGCGAACATGCCTGTGGATAACTCCACGAGCTCGTCGCACACGGCCCGTACCGTAGGAGGGCGAAGCACATCAGTGCAACTACGTCGACGTAGTTCTTGCGAAAGGCCAGGTCATGTCGACAGTCGCAACTCTCCAGCGCGTCCTCGTCCGTCTCATCTGCGGCCGGTGCCGTCATGAGTGGGAACTCTGCGTCCCGGTCTCGGCGGCGGTTCCCCGTCCGATCCAGTGCAGCCCCCGCGGCGGGCCGGCCCCGGGAGCGGGTTCGCCCGCGGGCCTTCACTGTCCTGCCTGCCGTTGCTCATGCGATCTCGATGAAGGCGACCTCCGTCGACGCGTCGAGGAGGAGCTGCGCCGCGGTCGCGGCCGGCATGTTCGTGACGGTGCGGTCGTCATCGATTGCCGCTGACACCGAATCGCCGCGCACTCGCGGCCGCGCTGCGAACCGACCGCGCTCCCGCCGTCCCGTCCTGGCGCTCAAATGGATCCGGCACGCCAGCGGGTTGAGTTCACTTGACTGCACTTGCGGGGCGGCGGGGAACGCGCCATGCCGAGCAGGTAACTACATCTTTGTAGGCTCGCACACCGCACGGGAAGCGCACAACCGTTAAGTTGTGGGGGTAGTATGCCGTTACCTGAGGTGGACAGCACCACCGGGAACCTGCCTGAAGGTGACCATGTCGCCACATGGGACGAGCTTGACGAGCGGTTCGGCGTCGACCCTCGGCGCCGGCGCCGCCTTCGGGATCTGCGTGTCGTTCTGGATGACCTGGTCTGGCCGAGCGGCTCCGGGCGCGTCTGGATCGATGGCTCTTTCATCACCTTGATCGACTACCCCGAAGCAGGGAGGCCCAGAGACATCGACGTCTGTTACGAAGCTGTTCTCGGCCACGATCCGCTGAACTGGACAGACGCTCGACGTCAGACCCTATGGAAGCGCCGGAAAGTGGACTTGATGCCTTCGTACACGACGACCAACCGCTTCGACCGTACGCCAATCCTGGACAGGTTCAGGGTCGACGAAGAGGGCCGCGCGCGCGGCACCGTCGTGCTTCTCAACGAGCTGGATGGGGGTCAAGATGATTAAGAACGACCAGCAGCATCAGCGGGCCGAGCGCGACGCCGATGAACTGCGCAAGCTCCTAGAGGACGACGCGCTTCATCCGCAACAGAAGCCGGCTATCCAAGGTGAGCTGACTCGCATCGAAGCCGACATCGAGCGATACGCAGCTGTGCGTATGCGCCTGCAGCAAGAGTTCCACGTTGACGACATCGGAGATCTCGCTGACGTCCTCGTGCTGGCCAGGATCGCAAGAGGCGTGACGCAAAGCGAACTCGCTGATGAGCTCGGGGTCAGCCAGCAGCAAGTAGGCAAGGACGAGAACGGCGGCTACCACACAGCAAGCCTGACTCGGCTCAGCGACGTGCTGGATGCGCTCGACTACGACGTCGATCTAACCGTTCGACCAGCAGATTCGACCGACGTGGCGAAGCTCTGGCTGGCTGCGGAGGACTCGTTGGGTACGACTGCAGACGAGCGGCAGAGACTGCGGGTCCAGGTAGTGGGCGAGGTGCGGCAGCGTTCGAGTGCGACAACCGACTCCTCCACGAGCGGGCTCCGCTTGCGGTCGCAGCGCGCCGACTTCAAGGTCGATGCATGAGAACACTCGAACGGTTCTCGGGGACTGTGTTGTTGTGCGACGCGGCGCATGGCGACCGCGGGAAACTCCACGTGCTCGGCGCGGGCTGGACCCAGACTGGGCCAGATGCCGACCGGATCAGCGCCATAGTGAACGTTCAGGTCCCGCCCGAGACCGACACCGAAGTGAGGGTCCAGCTGTTGATTTGGAGGCGTGATCCATTCAACAACGATGGGCGACCTGACGCCGAGGCCGAGATCGTTGCGCTGATGGAACACGAGTCAACCGAGGAGGCGCCACCGTCCTGGCAGCTCTTGGCTCCCATCTCCGTACCCGTACGCTTGAGGCCGGCAACGGCTTACGTGGTCGAGCTCCGAGCGAACAAAACGTCGCTCGCCTTCGTCACATTCGCCACCCGCGACTATGAGCCCGACGTCCCAGGTGGAGAGGACCGCTAGATGCCACTTGGCGGGACACGTTCGCGCCTCGAGCCCTCTGGCTGTCAGCGTGGCTGTCACCCAAGATCCCTACCGGCTCAAGCGCGTCCGGGTCGGCGCACACGGCAGTCTTGGAGCGAGATGATGTCGTCAGCCAGCAGAACACGTTCACGGGGAAGCTGACCGAGGAGATGCTCGACGCGGTGTTCGACCGCGCGCGGCAGATCCTGGCGAGTTGATGCCGCCGATACGTTGGACCCCATGGAGACCAGCGCGATCCTGACGGACGCCTTCGAGCGCATCCGTGAGGGTGTGCGGCGGGTCACCGACGGGCTCGACGCCGACGCTCTCGCCTACCGCCCCGACGCCGACGCCAACTCGATCGCCTGGCTGATCTGGCACTCCACCCGGATCCAAGACGATCACGTGTCGGAGATCGCCGGGCGTGACCAGGCTTGGGTCGCCGACGGCTGGGCGGATCGCTTCGACCTACCCTCCGATCCGACTGACACGGGATACGGTCACAGCTCCCAGCAAGTCGGTGCCGTCCGCCCGGACGGACCGGACCTGCTCGTCGCCTACCACGAGGGCGTGGCACAGCGCACATTCCAGTACCTGGACACGATCGACGCTGCAGAGCTCGATCGGATCATCGACCGCCGGTGGGACCCGCCAGTGTCGGTCGGAGTGCGTCTGGTCAGCGTGATCAGCGACCAGATGCAGCACGTCGGCCAAGCTGCCTACGTCCGCGGGCTGCTGCAACGTCTGACGTCTTCGAGCGGCTCAGGTTGACCGGGTCGCAGTGCGTCAGTTCGGGCCGATGTCGGTGCCCTCGAGCAGTCCCCTCAGCCGGAACGCGCGGGCGGGGTGGCGCAGCTTGGTCAGCGTTTTCTTCTCGATCTGCCGGATCCGCTCACGGGTGAGACCGAACTGCTCACCGATCTCCTCGAGGGTGTGTTCCTCGCCGTCCATCATCCCGAAGCGCCACATCAGCACGGCGCGTTCGCGGGCGTCGAGGGCCGACAGCGCCGCCGCGACCTCCGCCTGGGTGAACACCGACGTCGCCGACTTGGACGGGTCGATCGCTTCCTCGTCGGCGACGAGCTCGCCCAAGGTTGCGTCGCCGTCCTCACCAACCGGCGTGTCGAGGGAGGTGACGTCCTGGGCGGCCTGACGGATCTCGCGTAGTCGCTCCACGCTCATGTCCAGCTCGGCCGCCACCTCGTCCTCGTGTGGTTCACGGCCCAGCTGCTGCAGCAGATCCAGCTCCACGAAGCGGATCTTGCCCAGCGTCTCGAACACGTGGGCAGGCAGCCGCACGGTACGGGCCTTGTCCGCCAACCCGCGCTGCAGCGCCTGTCGGATCCACCATGTGGCGTAGGTCGAGAACTTGTAGCCCTTGGTGTGGTCGAACTTCTCCACCGCCCGGATCAGCCCGAGGTTGCCCTCCTGGATCAGCCCGAGAAGGTCCAGCCCACGGCCCCGGTACTTGCGAGCGTTGGACACGACCAGCCGCAGGTTGGCGCGGATCATGTGGTCCTTGGCGTTCGCACCGTCACGCATGATCGACAGGAGCATCGCCTTGCGTCGCGGGACGAGCTTCATCCCTCCCCTCACGATGCGGCTGGCGTGCAGGCCGGCCTGGTACCGCTTGGCGAGGTTGACCTCGTCCTCGGCGGTGAGCAGGTCGGTGCGGCCGATCTCGTTGAGGTACTGGCGGATGGGATCCGACGAGGCGCTCATCGGCTGCGCCTCGGGCCGTTCGGCTCCGATCTCTGATTCCGACAGGTCGTCGACGACCTGCAGGCCCCGGTCCCGGACGCTCTGGGCCATCTCCTCCACCCAGGACTCCGGTTGGGTCAGCGGATCGTGCAGCTCGTGCAGCTCTGACAGCAGGACGTAGCCCCGACCTGCGGCCCGTTCGAGCAGTTCCGCCAGTGCAGCGACCTCGATGATGGTGGAGTCCACGGCTTCCATCCTGGCTCCTCAGGAGGAGGCGCGGAGGACCGCGACGGTCACCCGCGTCTGGGATGTTCTCTCGGCTGGTGCGCTGGCCAACGTGCGTTCCCCAGTGAAGGTTCCGTCGTGGCGTCCTTCAGGTCAACCAGGCAGCGTCGGCGCTGGCAGGCCCCTGCCGCTCCTGCAGCAGGGGGAAGCGCTCCCGCGCCTCCTGGACGCTGGCCGGATCGACACGGGCCATGACCAACGTCTCACCACCGCTCGCGGCTGCCAGCACCTCACCCCACGGGTCGACCACCAGGGTATCGCCTACGTAGGACAGGTCGTTGCCGTCGCGGCCGACGCGGTTGACGCCCAGCACGTACGCCTGGTTCTCGATGGCGCGTGCCCGGAGCAGCGTCGTCCAGTGTGTACGGCGGACTTCGGGCCAGTTCGCCGGGACCAGGTACAGGTCGGTCGTGAGCGCCGTCTCCCAGAAATCCCCGGCGAAGCGCAGGTCGTAGCAGACGAACAGGGTGGCGCGGAACCCACCGACCTCGACGGTGACCGGGCCGTCGCCGGCGGCGTAGTGCTCACCCTCGCCGCTGGCCGTGAACGTGTGCATCTTGCGGTAGCGGTGCAGGCGTCCGTCGGGCGCAGACAGCACGAACGTGTTGAAGGGACGGGACGCCCCAGCGGGGCGCTCGGGCACCGACCCTCCGACCCACATCCCGTGGATCATGGCCTGTTCGCGCAGGAAGCTGGCGCTGGGCCCATCGACGGGTTCGGCGATGCGGTCGGTCGCCATGGAGAAGCCCGTGGAGAACAGCTCCGGCAGGACCAGCAGCCGGACCCCTGCTGCGGCCGCGCGGCCGATCTCCGGCCGCAACCGCTCGAAGTTCGCCCCTCGGTCCTCCCAGACCGTGTCGCACTGCAAGCCACCGATCAACATCACCGCGCCTTGTGCCGCCGCTTCCACTCCCGTACGACCTGCACCGCCTCCGGCGAGTCGATGTCGGCCACCGACCGTGGCTGCTCGTCGGAGTACGGGGCGGCGGCCTCGCGCCAGCCGGGCGGGGCGGTCCCCAACCGCTTCCCGAGCACCGCGAGCAGGATCCTGGCTTTCTGGTCGCCGTACCCAGGCAGGGTGGTCAAGCGGTGCAGCACCTGGGCTCCGCTGTCCGCCGCCGACCAGATGCGTGCCGCGTCACCGCCGTAGTGCTCGACGAGGTGCGCGCACAGGTCCCGGGTACGGCGAGCCATCGACGCGGGGAAGCGGTGCAAGGCGGGCTTCTGTGCGAAGACCGCCTCGATCTCTTCGTCGCTCATGGCCGCGACCCGCTCGGCGACGAGTTCGCCGCCGAGCCGCTCACGCAGCCGGTAGGGCGCGGCGAACGCCCGCTCCATCGGGACCTGCTGGTCCAACAACATTCCAATGACGAGTGCCAGCGGGTCCTCGCCCAGCAGCCGGTCGACATCGGGATCGCCGGTGACGTGCAGTCCCATAGCCGCAGGCTAACGGAGAAGCAAGAGGGGGGCAGCGGCCGCGTGATGCCACGACCTGGGCGACGAACGAAGACGCTTGAGGCCGTGGCCGGTCTCAGCTCAGCGGGTGAGACGCGAACTCCCGGCGCACAGGGCTACTCAGCCGTCGCGTCCCTGCCAGAGCGCTCCTCCGGTCTTGCTGCCGGGCTGCTCGCCGACGAGGACAGCGTCCAGGGTCGCGCTGAGCGTGGGGTAGTCCGTCTTGCCGAGGACCTTCGCCGCCACGACGCCGTCGGTGTCGATGAAGAAGGTCTCGGGTATGCCGAACAGGCCGAACGCGATGGCCGCGCGTGAGCCCGGGTCTTCGAGGTGGTCGTAGCCCCGCCCGAGCTCGTCGAGGAAGCCGATCGCTTGCTCGCGGCGGTCCTGGTAGACGATGCCGATGAACGTGACGCCGCGGTGTTCGTAGGCAGCGGCGGCGGCGACGAGGTCGGCGTGCTCCTCGCGGCACGGGACGCACCAGGACGCCCAGAAGTTGACGACCACGACCTGTCCACGCAGGTCCGCGAGCGCCAGTTGGCCGTCGCGTTCCAGGTAGGGCAACGTGACGTCTGGGGCGGGGCGACCGATCAGCGGGGAGTCGACGGTGGTCGGGTCGGTGCCGAACCGGGTGCCGAAGGCCGCGGCCACGGCGATGGTCACGACAACACCGCCCAGGGCCAACCACCGGGGCCAGCGCACGCCGGAGTCGACCCCCTCGACCGGAGGTTCGCCGTCGTCGGCGTGGTTTCGCTTCAGCGACCCGTCGGTCACCGCCCCTTCTCCTGCCGCGCCTGGGCCAGCAGCGCTTCGACGACCGCGCGGTTGTCGGCGCCGAGGTCGTCGCGGGCGAGGAGTTCCTCGGCGATCGCGCCGGCCGCAGCGGCGTCCCCGCGTCCGTGCAGCGCCACGTACGCGCTCAGCCACAGCGTCTCGATGTCGTCGGGTTCGCGTTGCAGGCTGGCGTCGAGCAGCTGCTCGGCGAGCTCGACCTGACCGTCGAGGAACACCAGCCACCCGGTCCTGGCGAGGGCCTTGGGGTGGGGTTCGATGTCGAGCACCGCCCGGTAGTGCTCGAACGCCGCTGCCAGGTCGTCCTCGGCGAGGTAGCGGTCGGCGAGCAGCAGCCGCATCCCGACCACGCCGGGGTTGTCGGCGACGACCTCCTCCAGCGCCTCGATCGGGATGGCCGCGACGTCGGGGCTGCCGACCTGCGTGCCGGTGACGAAACCCCCGTCGGGCCGATCAAGCGCGAAGCGTGGCACCGCCAGCGCCGTCGCGACGACTGCGCCAACCAGCACCCCGCCTGTCATCCAGCGTCGCCGGCGGCCGCCGGTGGCGACCGGACCTCGCGCAGGCGGTTTCTGCTCGGCGGCGGCCTCGAGCGCGTCGAGGACCTCGGCGACCTCCCCCGTGTACAGCTCCCGGAGGGCGGTGGCGGTGGCCGGGTCGATCTCGCCGTCGGCGACCTGACGTTCGACGTCGGCGAGGTCACGCAGCGCCTGCCGCTTGCGCTCCTCGAGGCGCCTGATGCCGGCGCTCATCGCACGCCCTGTTCGCCGTCGTCGAGCTCGGCGAGTGCACGCGCCACCGCAGCGCGTCGCTCTGGGGTCAGCTCCACGTGCGGCCGACGGCGGTGCGACGTGACGCGGGCCACGACGAGGATCCCGGCGATGAGCACCGCCCCGGGCAGGACCCACAGCAGCGCGCTGGACCGGGTGAAGGGCGGGGCGAGGAGGATCCACTGCCCGTAGCCGTCGACGAACTCCTGGAGCACCTCGGCGTCGGACCTGCCGTCGGCGACGAGCTCCGCGATGCGTGCCCGCATCTGGCGGGCGGTCTCCGACGGGGAGTCGGCCACGGACTCGCTCTGACAGACGGGGCAGCGCAGCTGCGACGCGAGCTCGTGCACCCGGTCGGGTTCACGCGCGTCGGCCGTGAGCAGGCCGACGACGATGCCAGCCGCCAGCACGAGCGCCGCACCGGTCGTCGCCAGCCGCCGGACCCTGTCAGACACGGGTGCCCACCTCCTGGCTCGCCTCGGCGACACGGGTGGCGGTGGGCGGGGGGTCGCGCCGCCGGCGGCCGCCGGCCAGCGCCCACAACCCCCCGGCGGCGACCACCACGCCGCCGATCCACAGCATCCACTGCAGCGGGTACCGGTAGAGGTTGAGGGTCACCTCGTCGGTGCCCATCGCGGCGACCGACGCGTACAGGTCACCGGCGAACGTGGAGCGCACCGACGGGGTCCCGATCGGCTGGGCGCGTTGCCGGTACTCGTTGATCCGCGGCTCGAGCATCCCCGTCGGGGTGCCGCCCCGCGACACGTCGACCCGAGCCGCGACCACCGACCGGTGGGGCTCCTCCCAGCGGGCGATCTCGTCGAGGTGCAACTCGAACCCGGCGAAGTCCACCGAACTCCCCTGCGTGAGCGTCACCGTCGACCGCTCCGCCAGCCCGCCGGACAGCGCGATCGCGAACGCCACCAGCGCCACCCCCACGTGGGACAGTTGACCGCCCCAGTACCCGGGGTTGCCGCGCAGCACGCGCACGACCGCGACGTGCCCGCCAGCGGGGTGGCGTGCGGCGGCTGCTGACAGCTGCCGAGCGACGGCGGCCAGGACCGCTGCGGTGAACCCGCCGACGACGACCACGGATGCGACGCCTGCGGTGAACGCCAGCACGGCCGCCGCACCGAGCCCGGCGACGACCGGGATGCGCAGCCGTTCACGCACGAGCGAACCGGCTGCGACGCGGTACGGCAGCAGCGGCCCCACCCCCATGGTCAGCAGCAGCGCGAACGCGATCGGGACCGTGAACCGATCGAAGAACGGTCGACCCACCGACAGCTGCGCGCCGCTGGCTGCCTCGACCAGCACCGGGTAGGTCGTGCCGATGAGGACGACGAACGTGAACACCGCCAGCAGGAGGTTGTTGACGAGGAAGGCGCCTTCGCGGCTGGCGATCGACTCAAGGCGCGGCGTCGACGCGACGAGGTGCGCGCGGGCGGCGAACAACGCCAGGGAGGCGACGAGCACGACGGCGAGGAAGGCCAGCAGCACGGGGCCCACGGCCGACTGGGTGAAGCTGTGCACCGAGCTCACCACGCCCGACCGGGTCAGGAACGTGCCCAAGATCGTGAGGGCGAACGTCGCGACGATCAGGGAGATGTTCCAGGCCTGCAGGACGCCACGGCGCCGCTGCGCGACCGCGGAGTGGATGAAGGCGGTGGCGGTCAGCCACGGCAGCAGCGACGCGTTCTCCACCGGATCCCACGCCCAGTAACCACCCCAGCCGAGCACCTCGTAGGACCACCACGCGCCGAACACGATCCCGGCGGTCAGGAACGTCCACGCGACCAGGCTCCACCGCCGGCTGCGTTCCACCCAGGCGCAACCGCCCTCCCCGAGCGCGAGCGCGCCGATCGCCAGACCGAACGGGACGGTCCAGCCGACGAACCCGACGTACAGCAGCGGCGGGTGGATCAGCATGAACGCGTGGTTCTGCAGCAGCGGGTTGGGACCGGGGCCGTCGGCCGGGACAACGTCGAGGACGGTGAAGGGGTTGGCGGCGGTCGCCATCAGCCCGAAGAAGAACACCGCCACCGCCCCGGCGACCGCGAGCGCCGCCGCGCCGACGCGGTCACCGTCACGCACCGTCCTCCACAGCAAGGCCGTCATCGCAGCCAGCACCAGCCCCCACAGCACGATGCTGCCCTCCAGCGCCGCCCAGGCGGTGGCGACCTTGAACGCCACCGGCGTGGCCCGGGCGCTGTTGCGGGCGACGTACTCCAGCGAGAAGTCGTCGGTCAGGATCGCCCACTCGAGCGCGCCCATGGCGATGACGGCGCCGGCGAGGACGCCGAACACGGCCAGGCGGAGGCGTGGATGTGCGCGGACGCCTCCACGGGCCGCCCTGATCGCCTCGAACACCAGCAGCGCAGCCGCCGTGGCGGCGAGGGCGACACCCGCCGAGCCGGCGGCGGCGGCCACGTTCATCGGCTGGCACCGTCAGCGGGGGCTGCGTCGGCGGCAGGCGTGCGCGAGGGGCAGTGGCGCTCCTCGCGCTCGGGTGCGCAGTACTGCTCGTCGTGCTTGATCATCATCGTGTCCGACGCGAAGCGTCCCTCGTCCCACGACCCCTCGAGCACCACGTCGATGCCGGACCGGAACAGCTGCGGCGGCGCGCCAGTGTGCACGACCTCGATCGTCGTCACACCGTCGGTCATCGAGAACGCCGCGCCGGCGGCGGTGGGACGCACGCTGTCTTCCACGACATGCCCGGCGAGACGGAACCGCCGCTGATCGCCGAACTGTCCCTGCCTGTCCACGGCCTCGCTGGTCGTGAGGTAGTAGACGAGGTTGCCCCGGAGGTCACCGAACGCCAGGACGACGAACAGCACGGCGGCGACGCCGACCGCGGGAATCAGGAACGCCCGATGGGCGACCCTGCCGCCGCGCGCGCGTTTGATCACGGCTCGGGGCTCACAACCCGGCGAGCGGCGTTGCGCGCCCGCCGGCCGAGCGCGGCCGCGTACGCGCCGAGGCACACGTACGTCGTGGCGTATCCCACGGCGACCCACGACCAATCACCCATCGACGGCGCCTTCCAGACGTGGCGCGATCACCGCATCACCCGCGAGCGGGGCGTGCCGGTCGGTGTGGGCATCCGCCTCCGCTTCAAGGCGGGCAACCGCAGCGCGACGGCGGACGAGCGCGGCGTACACCGCGGTGAACGCGGCGACGTTGACCAGCAGCGCCATCAGCATGTCGTGATCCATCGTCGGATGCTGGTCGGGTCTGAGCACGGTCGGCGGCTGGTGCAGGGTCCGCCACCACACCACGGACATGTGGACGATCGGTACCTGCACGAACGCGACGACGCCGAGGATCGCCGAGCGTCGCGCCCGCGTCTCCGGGTCGGCCACCGCCCGTCGCAGTGCGAGGTACCCCAGGTAGACGATGAACAGCAACGCCGTGGTCACCAGGCGTGCGTCCCACGTCCACCAAACCCCCCAGATCGGCTTTCCCCACAGCGAGCCGAGCGCGATCGCCAGACCCGTGAACACCACCCCGACCTCCGCCGACGATGCGGCGAGCCGATCCCACCGGCGCCGGCGCGACACCAACCACCCGACGCTGCCCACCAGCGTGACCGCGAAGGCGAGGTAGGCGACCCAGGCCGCTGGGACGTGGACGTACATGAGCCGTTGGACGTCGCCCTGCAGCCGATCGGGTGGGGCGCCCATCGCGAGCACGAAGCCGATCGCGACCAGCGCGACCGCGACGATATCGAACGTGTGGCGGCGGATCATCGGGGTGACTCCTCGAGGGTCCGGGAGGCGGCGACGAGCGCGACGAGCACGACCAGATCGGATGCGACGGCCAGCAGGAGCCACCCTGTCGGCGGCTGGCTGTGCGCGGCAGCCTGTTGGGCCTGGGTGGCGGCGATCAGCAGTGGGACGGCGAGTGGCACCACGAGCACCGGAACCAAGCTCGCGCGCTGATCCACCCCGTCGGCCAGTGCGCCGGCGACGGTGCCCAGGACCGCGAGGCCGACCGCGACGAGGGGGACAAGGGCCGCCAGCCACGCCCATCCGTCGAGCGCCGGGTCGTAGAACGCCACGGCGACGGGAGCAAGCCCGACCGCGAACACCACGAGCAGCACCGTGCTCGCCGCCGCGCGAGCCAGCAGCGGCGCGAGCGGGTCCACCCCCAGCAGGTCGAGCAGATCCTGGTGGGCCGCGCTGCGGGTGGAGGTGTGCCGGACGGCCAGAAGGGCCCCGAACAGCAGCACGATCGCCCAGTACAGGCCCGGACCCAGGCTGCGAAGCAGCGGGACGTCGGCTCCGACCGCGAGGGGCACGATCAGCAGCGCTGTCGCGCCGAACGGCACGACCATCAGCAGCGCCTCACCGGAGCGGCGTTCGGCACGCAGATCCGTGCGGGTCAGCTCGCGGACCTGGCGCCAGAAGGACACCTCCCGACGCGGTCGCGACGCTGCGACGGGATCCGCAGCGCGTTTGCCCCGAGGGCGGACACCCGCACCGGTCATCGGCTGACGTCCCCGGGGTCGCGCAGGCGTCCGTCGACGAGCTCCACGGTCCGGTCGACCGCGCCGTCGAGGCGGCGAGGATCGTGGGACACGACCAGCGCCGCGCCGCCGTCAGCGCAGACCGTGCGGATGATCTGGGTGACGAGCTCCACGGAGGAGGAGTCCAGACCGCTGTGTGCCTCGTCCAGTAGGAGAAGTCGCGGCTCGGTGATGAGCACCCGTGCGAGTTCAGCCCTCTGCACCATGCCGTGCGAGCAGCGATCGGCCCGGCGTTCACCGGCCGCACCCAGCCCGACCGTCTCCAACGCCGCGTCCACCGTGGCGTCGGGGCGACCGCGCAGGCGCGCCACCAGCCGCAAGTGCTCGCGGAGCGTCAGTTGCGGATGCACCGACGGGTCGTGACCGACGAGCGCGATGTCGGGTCGCACGCGCCGGCGTTCATCGCTGCGAACGTCCGCGCCGAGCACCCAGCCCGCGCCCGAGGCCGGCGCGAGCAGCGTGGCTGCGACGCGCAGCAGGGTCGTCTTCCCGGAGCCGTTGGCGCCCCTGAGCCCCACCGCCTCACCCGGGCGCAGGCTGAGGGAGACGTCGCGCAGCACGCTGGCCCTGCCCAGTGTCACGCTCACGCCACGCAGCAGCAGCGGCACGACGCGCCCGCTGGCGGTCGCTGCAGGCGGCGTCGTCCCCGTTTCGGCGGCGGGGAGGGCGACGTTGACGAAAAGCACCACAGCCTCGCGACGGGGACCACGACGTATACGACGTGCTCGTAGTGCAGGGATGGTAGAACGTGACCGAACAACACGCGACCCGGGCACCGGGCAGCGCGCTCGCGACGCCACCCGCTCACTCCTACCATGCCGTAGCACCAACCAGCCTCCGACCTTCTGGCCGTTCCCGCGCACGTCCTGCACGATCCGGACCGACCGACCATGTGAGATCCGGTGGAACTGTTCGCGCTGGCCTCCCTCGCGCTTGTCGCGGGCATCGTGTCGTTCACCGCGCCATGCATGCTGCCGCTGCTGCCGGGCTACGTGTCCTACGTCACCGGTCTGACCTCGCCGGGGGACCACCCGACCGATCGCCGACGGCGACTGCTGGTGGGCACCGCACTGTTCGCCGCCGGGTTCACCCTCGTGTTCACCGCGATGGGCGCCACCGCCTCGGCGTTGGGATGGTTCCTCGCGCGCAACTCCCTGTGGTTCGACCGGCTGGCCGGGGCGGTCATCATCGTGATGGGGCTGGCCTTCGCCGGCGTCCTGAGGCTGCCGCTGCTGATGCGCGAGGCGCGCCTCGACCTGTCTCGCTTCGCGCGCGGACCGCGTGGCGCGGCGCCGCTCGGCGCCGCCTTCGCCCTGGGGTGGACGCCCTGCGTCGGGCCGGTGCTCGCTGGGATCCTCGCGACAGCCGCCACGGAGGCGACCCTGGGGCGCGGCGTGCTGCTGCTCGCCGCCTACTCCGCCGGGCTGACCATCCCGTTCGTATGGCTGGCGTTCGGCGTCCAGCGCGGCGCCGTGCGGCTGCGGTGGATCAAGGAGCACGGACGCCACGTCGAGATCGCGGGAGGCCTGCTGCTGGTTGCCATGGGCATCGCGATCGCAACGGGCGGCTGGGCGCAGCTGATGAGCCGGATGCTCACGTGGTACGCCCGGTTGGGGTGGCCGCCGATCTGAGCCGACTCACCGCCGAACACGGCGAGCGGTGCTACTGGTCGGTAGTATCCGCGCCGGCGCTCACGACCGGAGCACGCATGGCGCGAGGACGACCCCGCCGATCACGTCCGGCCGTGGAGGACCTTCTCGGACCGCTCGAAGCCGAATGCATGCGGGCGCTGTGGAAGCACGAGGCCGCGACCGTCTCCAGCGTGCTGGCGACCGTGAACGAGCGTCACGATCCCGAACTCGCGTACACCACGGTCATGACCGTGCTCTCCCGGCTCCACGACAAGGGGTACGCGACCCGCGAGCGCGAGGGACGCTCCTACACCTACCAACCAGCCTTCAACGAGCGGGAGCTCGTCCAGCTGCTCAGTCGTCGGGACGTCGACGCGCTGGTTGACCGCTACGGCCAGGCCGCGCTCGCCCAGTTCGCCGACGCCTTGCGCCGCGCCGACCCCGATCTGCTCCGGCGGGCCGCAGAGGTCGCCTCCGGTGGGCACCAGGAGGGCAGCGACGGTGCCTGAGGCCCGCGCTCGTCGACGGGTGCTGGCTGCGCTCATCGCGCTCCTGGTCGTCGCCTGCCTGTCGGCGGTCATCGTGACGTCACCGCCGGTGGCTGCGGCGGCCGGGGCCCTCGGGGGCACAACCCTCGCCGTGTTCGTGATCCGTGCGTGGCGCCACGGGCGACTGGCCCGGGCCTTCACGGCCGCGAGCACCCCCGGCGCCGTCGATGGCGTGGCGGTGCGCTGGTTGCCCTTCGATGCGGCCGCGGCGGTGGCAGGCCTGCGGCGTCCGAACGTGTTCTGCCATCCGTCGCTTCGAGGGGCGCTCAACGCCGATGAGCTGCGCGCCGTGGTGCTGCACGAGCGTCACCATCAGCTCCAGCGCGATCCCCTCCGCCTCGTCGCTCTCGACACGGTCGCTCCCCTGGTGACCCTCGTGCCTGGCGGGCGGCGGTGGCTCGAGGATCGTCGCGCGGCGATCGAGATCGCGGCCGACGCGTACGCGCTGGGCCGCGGCACGTCGAGGCGCGACCTCATCCGTGCCCTGCTCACGGTCGGCCACGGCCCATCCCCGGACGGGGCGGCCGGCTTCGCCCCCGCCATCGACCAGCGGCTCCGCGCCCTCGTGGAGGTCGGCACCGACGAACCGGGAGCGACCGACCGACACAGCCGTCCCGTGCGGCTCTCTTTGGGCGTGGCCGTCGTCGTGGCGGTGTGCGTGGTGGGCGTCGCCCATCATCTGGTGGCGGCGGGGACGACCATCGGCTGCGTGTGGTCCGGCTGCTGACGGTGAACGCCCGCTTGTCCGAGCTCGACACATCGACTGCGCGCGTCCGAGACCTCTACGACCGCGCCGCCAGCCGCTACGACACCATGATCGCGTTCTGGGAACGCATTCTCTTCCGCGGCGGGCGTGAGTGGGTCTGCGGTCAGGCACACGGCGACGTGCTCGAGTTCGCGGTCGGCACCGGGCGCAACCTGGCCCTGTACTCCTCGGCCTCGTCTGTCGTCGGCATCGACGTCAGCGAAGAGATGCTCGACGTCGCCAGGGCTCGGGCGGCGGACCTCGCCCTCGACGTTGAGCTGCGGGCCGGCGACGCGCAAGCGCTCGAGTTCGCCGACGGCTCGTTCGACACCGTGGTGTCGACCCTGTCGTTGTGCAGTATCCCCGACGAGCAGCAGGCTCTGGCGGAGTCCTACCGGGTCCTCAAGCCCGGCGGTGTGCTGCTGCTCCTCGAACACGTCGGCAGCCCGGTCACCGTGATCCGCGCCGGACAGCGGCTGCTGGAGCCGTTGTTCGTCCGCCTGCTCTGCGACCACCTGACGCGCGAGCCGCTCGAGTCCGTCCCGCGGGCCGGGTTCGTGCTCGACCATGTCGAACGGCGCAGGCTGGGCATCGTCGAGCTGCTCCGCGCGCGCAGACCTGGATGAGCCCTACGCATCTCCGTCATCGCAAACACGGCGACCGCCCGTCGTGGCCGCCGGGCTTCGGGCGACGAGCAGCTGCCGTGCTCTCGGACGCGCAGCTGGCGCAGCTCGGATCGGCATTCGGGTTCACCGTCGTTGCGTTCGACCGTCACAACGTCGTCGGTCAGCTCGGCGATGTCGTCCTCGGGCTGGCGGGCGTCTCCTTGGCCAAGAGGAACTGAGTGCGCCCATGGCGCGAGCCCGGGCGGGGAGTCGCCGATGACCGAGTCGTTGGTCGCCGCGCTCGGCGAGGGATCGCGGATCGGGCCCGTGCTCGGTTGCTGCCCGTCGTCTGCACGGCCCTGGTCATCGTCGCTCTCGGCGCCATGCCCGCTGCGGCGCACTCGTTCCTCGCCGCCACGGAACCGGCCGCAGGTGCCAGACTGGCGGAGCCCCCTGGAAGCGTGTCGCTGCAGTTCAGCGAGCAGCTGGCCGGGGACGCCACACAGCTGACGGTCCGCCGCGACGGGGCGGACGAGCTCAGGCTTCCCGCACCGGCCCTCGAGTCGGCCTCCCGAGTCGTGCGCACGCAGCTTCCCGACCTCGAGCCGGGGATCTACGTCGTCTCGTGGCACGTGGCCTCCGCGGTGGACGACCACCGGACGGCCGGCGAGTTCGCCTTCGCCGTCGGCGTGGATGACGCCGTCCCAGCCGCCGTCTCCCCAGCCCCGTCCTCGACGTCGACGTCGTCGCTGCTGTCGACCTGGCTGTTCTTCGCTGGTCTCGCCACCGCGGCCGGCGGCCTCCTCGGACCGCGCCTTGTCACCGGCACCGCGGGAAGCGACCGGCTGCTCGCGGGGCCCGGCTGGTTCCGCGCCGGTGCGGCGGCAGCGCTGGCCGCCGCGCTGCTTCGTGCCGCGGCGCCGGATGTCGCCGTGGACCCGGTCCGGCTCGGCGTCGTGGCCACGTCGCTCGTCGCCGGGCTCGGGCTCTCAGCACGCCCACCGTGGATCGCCGGCGGTGTCCTGCTGACCGCCGCGGCCGCGTGGGCCACCGCGAGCCACGCGGCTGCGAACGACGGGCTGGCCGGCGCCGCGCTCGACCTCGCCCATCTCGGGGCGGCAGCGCTGTGGGCAGGCTGCCTCGCCTACCTCGTCGCCGTCCTGTGGCGCACGCCCGCCGGTCACCGTCGCCAGGTCCTGGCCGGAGCGTGGGCCTACTCCCGGCTCGCGGCCGCGACCGTCGGTGTACTCACCGCCAGCGGCATCGTCGCCGCGGTCCGCCTCGTCCCGTCCCTCGACGCCCTATCGACGACCGGCTACGGGCAGGTCCTGCTCGTGAAGTCGGCGCTGCTGGCCGCGGCGCTCGCTCTCGCCCTGCTCGCCCGCCGCCGGCTCCTGCCTCGCCAACGCACATCGCGGCTGCGCCACGTCACCTCCGTCGAGGCGGTAAGCGTGATCGGCGCGCTCGCCGCGGCGGCGCTGCTGGTCAACCTTGCTCCCCCGGCACCGGTGCAGCCAGTCGACCACCTCCTGGGGCCGGCACCGATCCAGGGGCCGACCGCCCGGGCGGCCGGACTCGCCGGCACGCTCATGATCGACGCCAGAGCCGGCGACGGGCGCATCGACCTGGAGGTGCTCGGCTCGGCTGGCGGCTTCGACGGCGCCTCCCTGAGCGCCACCGCACACCTCCCCAACGGCACAAACGTCGACCTGCGTCCCCGCAGCTGCGGCGCCGGCTGCTTCACCCAGGAACTCGACCTGCCCGAAGGCGACACCGTCGTCAGCGTCGTCGCCGACGCTCCCGACCGTGACGGTGGAGGCCTCGACCTCACGTTGACCTGGCCGCCAGCACCCGAGGAGCCCGATCGCTTCGACCGGATGGTGACCACGATGCGGCAGGTCGACACGGTTCGCATCCACGAGGACGTACGCAGCGGTCCGGATCGGCGCACGCCGACCGACGCGACCGGCGGCGGGCTGGAACTGGGCGGCGAGAAGTTCATCGACCTCATGCCCTACGCCGGTGGCGGAGTCACCGACGTCCGCCCGCGTGACGACGGTTCGTTCTCCTTCTACCTGCCCGGCTCACGGATGCTGTTCACCGTCTGGCTGGACGGCCACGGCCGCATCGCCCGCCAGGAGATCGTCAATCCCGGCCACATCATCGAGTACGTGATGCGGTACGGGGACCGCGATGCGTGACGCTGCCGGACGATGTCAGGCTCTTCGGGCGGGATGCGCGGCCCCGCGGCCGGCCGCTGCTGACGCTGGTCACGTGCGCACGCGCTTCAGCGCCGCCAAGAGGCTCCTCGTCTTGACCGAGCTTGCCACCGGCTCATCGTGAAAATTCCGGGTGACCGAGTTCGGTCCGCGCCGGGCCGCTGTGGCGGGGACTCATGAAGGCACTCCGCTGGCTGATCAGTGCCGACCACAGCGTGCATGATGGCATCCCGGCTGGTCGGTGTGCATGCACGAACACGACCCGCGGCAGTTCACCGGGACGGAGGAGTTCTCCAGGCCGCTGTACCGCGGCAGCCTGACCAGCGAATGGATCCCGGCGCTTGAAGGGGTCGAAGCGAAGCTGCGGACGGGGGCTCGAGTCGCTGATGTCGGTTGCGGCCACGGCGCCTCAACCATCGTGCCGGCCGAGGCCACCCCAGCTCGAGCTTCGTCGGGTTCGACTACCACGACGCCTCCATCGAGACCGCCCGCAAGCGGGCGGCCGAAGCCGGCGTCCAGGCCGGGTCAGCTTCCAGGTGGCCTCGGCGAAGGACTATCGGGGTGACGGCTATGACCTCATCTGTTTCTTTGACTGCCTGCACGACATGGGCGACCCGGTCGGCGGTCCTGCTCCCACGGCTCGGGCCGACCATCGCCACCGAGCAGGTCCATGAGGTCGCTGCGGCGGATCGGGATGAAGCTCTGGGGCACGCTGCCGGCGGCCATGTTGCAAGGACACCCGCTTGCTCCGCTCGCACAGATCCTCCGTCGACGTCCGTCGCTACCGTACCGACGGCCTCGGAGGAGGCTTTTGAGTTCATCGTGCGGGGCTGGCGCCGCGCACCCTTGACGATGAGACCTCGCACCGCGGAGCATCCACCGAGCCTCCGCGCGGGTTGTCGGTAGCGCTGGGCAGACAGGATCAGGTCGTCGTGCTCCTCCTCGCACGTCACGCACCACGACGCCTAGAGGTTGATCACGAGCACTTTGGCCGCCCAGATTCGGTAGGGCCAGCCACCGTCCCCAGGGGAGCGCGTGCGGCCGCTGCTGCGGCGGGTCCGTTGTTCGGAGGCCGTCGGCGCCGCGGCTCATGGCTACCTACCTCTGCGCGACGGTCCGGCGATCGAACTCGCGGCGCACCCTCCGTTCGGATGGCCGCCCGTAGGAGACCGGGTCACTGTCGACCACGATGCCCGGGGGGAACAGCACGCCGGCGTCTCGGGCGAGCGCCTCACCCTCGGGCGAGCCGAGGTCGACCTCGCGGACGGTAAAATCGTAGTCGGCTGTGAGCCGGTCGAGCATCCGCTTGGCGTCGTCGCAGAACGCGCAGTGCTCTTGGGTGAGCAGGACGACCTCCACTACGCGCCCTCGCTGTCGCCGTTGAGCCCGGCGCGCAGGTCGTTGAGCAGCGCGTCGACCGGCAGGTACATCCAGTAGTCGGGAGCGCCGCCGTAGTCGGCGCGCCAGACGATGTCGCCTTCCGGGCCGACCACGACGAAGCTGTGGCCGTTGTGGCTGCCGCCCATCATCCCGTACGCGAGCGTGTCGTAGGCGGGCGAGACCTGCTTGTCCACGTCGGACAGCACGGTGGAGGTGATGCCCTCCAGCTGGACCTTCTGGCCCAGCGCGCCGAGGGGGTCGGTCGTGATGGTAACGATCCGGTCGATGCCGAGCTGCTCGAACCGACCCCAGTGCGACTCGATCTCGGTGAGCTGGTTCCAGCAGGGCTGGCACATCAAGCCCTCCTGGAAGTACAGCAGTACCGTCTCGCCGCGCGCGTCGGCGAGGTCGAAGCTGCCGCCGCTGGCTGCGGGCAGCTGGATCGGCGGCGCCGGCTCGCCGGCGCCCGGTTCGCCGACCTGGTAGGTGAAGCCGCCAGGTCCGGTCTGGGCCCCGGCCGCGTCGCCGCCGCCGGGACCGCTCCCCAGGAAGATCGCAGCGGTGACCAGGCCGACGATGCCGGCGACGACGAGCGCGGTCAGCCAGCGGCGGCCGGAGCGCTGTGGCTGCTTCGTCCCGGGCCGCCTGCGGGTCCGGGCGCGGTTACGCGTCGATGTGGGCACGGGTCGTCTCCGGGTTGTCGGTGTCGTCCGCCGCGGCGGAGCAGGTCGGTGCGTCGGTGGAGGCCAGGTCGGCGTGGGTGCGGGTCTGGCGCCACGCCAGCCGCCCGAGCGCCGCGACTGTGCCGACGAGTGCGAGCGCGGCTGCCCAAGCCGGCACCCAGCCGAGCGCGTCGGTGACGGCACGACCGGCGCGCTGCAGCGCGACGGTGAAGTTGGCTTGCCAGCCGGTGGCTGCGGGCATCGCCTCGCCGGCCACGCCGACCCAAATCATCCCGCCACCCATCAGCGCGAGCAGCACGCCGCTGGCCAGCGCCGAGCCGCTGAGGCTGCGCCGGAGCGGGCCGATGCGCCACGTGAACGTGCGCGGCTTGAGCAGGCGTGCGGCCCGCTCGCCCCAGCGGTCCCAGGCCAGCGCCAGGACGAACAGGGGCGCGACCATCCCCAACACGTAGGCCAGACCCAGACCCGCGCCGGCGGCGAGACTGCCGCCCACGCCCGCCAGCGCCACGACTCCGGCGAGCACCGGCGCGCAGCAGGCGCTGGCCACCCCCGAGAACGTCCCGAGCGTGTACACGCCCCACGGTCCGGTCCGCCCTGCCGGGGCGCGGCCGGGCATCGGCAGGCGCAACTCACCGCCGACGAGCGTGTAGGCGGCCAGCGCCAGCACGATGACGCCGCCGCCGACGTAGACGTAGGTGTGGCCCTCGACGAGCAGGCGGCGCAGCGCGACCGCACCGAGCGCGAGCGGGAGGATCACTGTCGCCACGCCGGCGGCGAACAGGAACGTCATGCCCACCAGCGCGCGGCGGTTCTGCACCGAGCTGGCGAAGTAGGCGGGCAACATCACCGAGAAGCAGCACGGCGCCAGCAGGGCGATGGTGCCGGCGACGACCGCGGCGATGGCGGAGCCGCCGAGGAGGACGCTGGAGTCCATGGACGGACCTCGAGAAGACGGGCTGGCGCGGCCTGCGGGTCAGCGGGGCGGTGCGGTGTCGGCCGGGACGTCGGAGGCGGTCGGCACGGTGGAGCCCTTGGCGGTATCCGGAGCGTCCTCGATGTTGTGGGCGGGTGGGCCGTGTCGCTCCCAGGCGGGGTCGGCGGTCGCGGCTGGTGTCCCTTGGGCGTCGTCACCGGCGAGGGGCAGCGCGAGCTGACCGGCGGGCACCGTCGGTTCGCCTGTGGATCTGGTTGCCCCGGTGGATTGCGCGTGATGCTGGCCGTTCATGCCACCCATGGCCTTCATCATGAAGACCATGGACAGCGGGCAGATCGCGATCAGCAGCAACGGCATGGCCGCGCCGATGGCGCCGGGCGCGAGCCACCAGATGCCCAGCCCGACCGCGGCGAGGCCGGCGACGACCTTCTTGTTGATGCACATCCCCAACACCTTCACGGCGCCCTCCGCGTGCTCGTGCCGGCCGGCTCCCCCGGGCGGATGCTACAGGTCAGTAGTACGCCGATATGCTACCGACCCGTCGTAGCAGCGTCACCCACGCCGTCACCACCACGCCAGGAGATCCCGTGGTCCTCGCCGCCCTCGAGTGGCCGATCCTCGAGCGCATCCCCATCGTGGGCGACCTGGCCATCTCGCCGCACGGCATCGGCATCGCCGCCGGCTTCCTGCTCGGCGCGTGGCTGATGATCCGACGCGCCCAACTGCGCGGTCTCGGGGTCGAGGTCGAGGACGTCTCCCAGGCGGTTCAGGACGTGCTGTTCCGCGTCGCCATCGGCGTGATCGTCGGCGCGCGGCTGTTCTACGTGGTCAACCACCTCGACGTCTACGCGCGCGACCCGCTGCAGATCCTGATGATCTGGCACGGCGGGCTCACCTTGCTCGGCGGCATCGCCGGCGGGGTGATCGCGGCGCTGCCGCTGGTCCGCACCCGCGGCTACCGCACCGCGCTGCTGATGGACTCGGCGGCGGTTGGGTTCACCGCCGGCCTGGCCGTGGGCCGCCTGGGTGACCTGGCCATCGGCGACCATATCGGCGCCCCCGCAGCCGGCTTTCCGCTCGCCTGGCGCTGCACCGGCAACTGGTGGGTGGCGGCGACCAACTCGTTCGGCTACGTCCCGCCCCAGTCCTACCCGCTCCAGGCGGCGGTCGCGCCCACCCAGGGTTGCTTCGCCGAAGCGGTGTACCAGACGGCGCTGTTCGACGTCCTGGCCGGCGCGCTGCTGTTCGCGGTCCTGCTGATGCTCGAACGGCGGCCGCGGTTCGACGGCTTCTTCGTCACCGTGTTCGTGTACGGGTACGGCCTGTCGCGGCTCGCCACAGACTTCCTGCGTGAGGACCGCCGCTACCTGGCCCTGACTGGTTCGCAGTGGGCGGTGCTCGCCACGCTCGCGGCGCTGACCGCGTGGCTCCTGCTCCGGCGACCCTGGAAGCGAGCCGAGCGCGCGTGGCGCCCGCCCTTCACCCAGCCGCCGGTCCAGGAACCGACCGACCGAGGAGAGCCGATCGATGCCCGACCGTAGAAGCCCCGTCCGCCCAAGGCCATCCGCCGCGCGAAGCGGCCCGACCCTCGCGCCCGCGCCGCCCGCACCAAGCACATCGGCTGGGCCCTGGCCGTCCTCGGCCTCGTGCTGTTCGTGTCCGGAAGTCTGGGTGCAAGCCTCGGGATCGTCATCCTTCCCTTCGACCAGCACCACGTCATCGGCCAGTTCGGCGGAATCGTTCTGGCCGTCGTGGGCGTCAACGTGGCCACCAGGGACCGCTGACACGTGAACGATCGACGCGCCGTTTGTGGGTCGTCGCGGTTGACGAGTAGCCCGCGCCGAGGTCGCCCGGTTCGCCCGCGGCGACGGTCGTCGTCGTCGGAGCCGCCGAGCCGACGTCGGACGTGGCGGTCACCGTCGCCGCGGTGGCCGGGGCTACCTACACCGGCGGTTGCTGGCCCTGCTTGGCGTTGTGATGCCGTTCATGGCCTTCATCATGACCACCATCGACAGTGGGCACATCGCGAGCACTAGGACCAGGAGCGGCAACGCCGCTGAGATGGCCTCGGGCGTGAACACCCAGATACCGAGACCGACGGCGGCGAGCCCACCTACCACCCACTGTCGATGCACGTCCCGAAGACCTTCATGGCCCCTCCGTATCGCTTGACGGCCGTTCGCCCGGGGATGCTACACACGCGTAGTAGGTTTCGGCTATCCACCCGCGGTAGCGCGGTGGCCGGCAGGTCACCCGGTCACGTGGCGCGCCGGCCCAAGCGGCGCAGCCGGCGCCAGTTGGTGACGACGACGCTGACGGAAGAGAACGCCATGGCGGCGCCGGCGATGATCGGTTGAGCAGCCCACGGCCGCGAGCGGGATCGCGGTGGTGTTGTAGCCAGCGCCCACAAAAGGTTCTGGAGGATCGTGCGGTTGCCGCGACAGGTCGATGGCGGTCACGACGCCGTCCAGCGCGTCGCACATGAGTGTGAGATCGCTCGACTCGATGGCCGCGTCGGTGCCGGTTCCGATGGCGATCCCCTGCCCAGCACGCCGTGGCCGCGGATCCGGTTGCCTCGTCGTCTGGCCGCCCGCGAGCGTCACTCGCTGAGTGCGCGACGACGCTGCGCGAACTCCTCGTGATCGATCTCGCCTCGCGCGTAACGCTCCTCGAGGATGCCCAGCGCCCTGGAGCCTCCGCCGTCGCTGCCTCGACGGGCGGGGCCACCACCACCGCGCGGATCGCCCGCTCCGTCGCGGACGGCCCGAACGAGCAGCCACACCCCTGCGACGACGGCGGCGATGAACAGCAGGGTGACCAGCAGCATGAACAACATGAACACCCAACCCATCCCGTTCATCATCCCGTCCATCGGCATGTCACGCCCCTGTCGTCGTGCCCGGTGGGCGGCGGGCTGGAAGCATCCGGGCCGCGCCGCTCACCGTCCCATCATGCCGCCCATGCCCGAGCCACGGTCGTTCATCATCCCGCCCATCATCCCGCCGTTCGACATGCCCCGCATCATGTTCGACATGCCACCCATGGCGTCCATCATCCCGGCGCACTGATCCATCATCTCGTCGACGCCCTCGAGCTCGTGCATGCGCTCGGCCGTTCCCTCGCCGTGCATGGCGTCCATCATCCGGTGCATCACGCTGTGGGAATCACCGTCCGAGGCGCCTGCCTGCCCCGCCCAGGCATGCGCCGTCGCGGGGATGGCCGCCAAGAGCCCGAGTCCTCCGACGGCGACCAGAGCGATCCCAGCGACCGCCAGTTTCAGGCGGCGGAGCCCCGAGAGAGCGTGGCGTGAACGTCGCATCCGTTGACCTTCCATCGGTTCGCCGGGCCGCACCATATACTACCGTCGAGTAGTGGTCAGACTGTCGTGGACAGACTCGTGGCGTCGCGAGCTCGTGGCGTCGCGAGCGCGCCCATATCCTACTGCCGCGTCGTAATCGAGAGCTTGGAGCCAGCGGGCCGCGCGGCGGTCCGACACAGGCTCCCACATCCAGGTGAGGAACTGCCGTGAGCGTCATCCGAGGGACAAGGCCTTCCACCGCTCGACGGCGCCCGGTGACGCTGGCACTGGTCGCGTTGTCGACGATGTTGCTCGCGGCGTGTGGCTCACGGGTCGAAGAGGGGGAGGTTCTGCCCGCAGCGCCGCTCGAGGGCGAGGATCCCGGTCTGGCTCACGTCCACGGGCTCGGCGTGAACCCGGCCGACGGCCTGGTCTACGTCGCGACCCACTTCGGCCTGTGGCGCCTGTCGGGATCCGGAGAGCCAGAGCGCGTCGGGGAGTACTTCCACGACCTCATGGGCTTCACGGTCGTGGGCGAGGACCATTTCCTCGCGAGCGGACACCCGTCCGGCGGCGACCTGCCGCCACAGCTCGGCCTGATCGAGACCACCGACGCCGGCACGACCTGGCGCAGCGTGTCGTTACTCGGGGGCGCCGATTTCCACGCGCTGTCGGCCGCGCACGGGAAGGTCTACGGGTGGAACACCGCGGACAGCGCCTTCATGGTCAGCGACGACGGCCGCGACTGGGAGGAGCGCAGCACCGTGCGGATCCTCGACTTCGCGGTCGCGCCAGACGACCCCGACGAGGTACTCGCCACGATCGCCGAGAGCCGCGGTGACACGTCGGTCGCACGCAGCCGCGACGGCGGGCGCACCTGGGAGGAGATCGACGCCCCGTCACTGGGACGGCCCGCATGGCCGGATGGTGACGTCGTCTGGGCGGTGGGCGTCGATGGCGTGTTGTGGCGCAGCGAGGACCGTGGCGCCATCTGGGAGGAAGGCGCCTCGCTGGGTGGGTTCCCGGAAGCCTTCTTCGCGCACGAGGACCGGCTCTACGTCGCGGCGGGCGGGGTCATCGCACTTTCCGAGGACGAAGGCGAGTCATGGGACGCCCTCGTTCGTTACGGGTGAGCTGGCGACACGGTGGGACGGATCCGGGTCGACGGCCCTAGAACCGAACGACCCCGCGACACCGGGTCGCGGGGTCGCAGGCTCGACCTTCACCGATCGCGGGGCAGAGCGGCCCTTGAAGCGATGACGCGTGGACAACGCCGCGTTGAGGGCCCTTGCGGCCTTCATGCAGGCGGTGCCCTGCCCGGTCAGGCCCTTGGTGGCCCGTCGCGGGTGCGTTCTGGCGGCGTCTGGTGGAGCTGCCGGGAGTCGAACCCGGGTCCCGCAATCCCGACGCTGAGGCTCTACGAGCGTAGGTTCCGGATCAGGTTCGGGATCCGGTGCTCCGGAGCCAGGCAGCTCTCGGATCCCTAGCCACCTGCGGTTTCCCGGCTGACCCGGTGGCCAGGTCAGCCGGTCGAGCCCTGTTTCTGATGCCGGGATCTCCCTACAGGGCGTCAGGAGTCCGACAGGCGGACCTTCTTAGGCCGCCACCGCCAGGTTTTGGTCGGCAGTTGTTGGTTTCCGGCGCGGATTAACGAGGCAGCGTCGGCTCCTCGGCTCGCTCCCCGGGCGCCGGCTAAGACTACGGTCGAAGCCGTTCAGCCCCAGGTCTCTTACGTTGTGGGCCGCTCTGCAGTTGTCAACGATCGGCGCAACGGCCAGATCGGCCGGCACGCACCAAGCGTAACGCCACATGGCCCGGCGGTGTTCCGCCCCACATCGCCGTTCGGTCAGCCGAACGTCCGGTCGCGACACCTACCGCCGGCCATGCTGCTTCAGGGCCCGCTCGACCTCCCGCTGGGCGTCGCGGCGGGCCACGTCCCGCCGCTTGTCGTGCTTGGCCTTGCCGCGTCCGACGGCGAACGCCAACTTGGCGTACCCGTCGCGGAAGTACAGTTCGGTCGGCACCAGGGCGCTCCCCGTCTTGTGGAACTCGCCGACCAACCGGTCCAGCTCCCGGCGTGTGAGCAGCAGCTTGCGCGGCCGGGTGGGGTCGTGGTTGCGTCGGTGGCCGTACTCGTACTCGGGGATGTGTGCCTGCATCAGCCAGGCTTCGCCCGACTCGTCGATCTTGACCCACGCCTGGGCCAGGGAGGCCTTGCCCTGCCGCAGGGACTTGACCTCGGTGCCCTCGAGGACCAGGCCGGCTTCGTACCGGTCGCCGAGGTCGTAGTCGTAGCGAGCCCGACGGTTCACGGCGACCGTGCGGTCGCCGTGACTGCGTTCGCTGCTGGACCCTGACACGACCCGAGGCTACCGGCGAGCCCCTACCGCGCCCGTCAGTACCAGCGCATCGGGTCCTGGGGCTCACCGCCCACGCGGACCTCGTAGTGCAGGTGCGGCCCGGTCGAGAACCCGGTGGAGCCGATCTCGCCGATCTTCTCGGCTCTCTTGACCAGCTGCCCCGGGGACACCGCCAGCCGGGACTGGTGGGCGTACAGGGTGGCCAGCCCGCCCCCGTGATCGATCACGACGGTGAGGCCGTACCCGCCGCGGTACCCGGCCCCGACCACCAGGCCGTCCGCCGCCGCGACGATGGGTTGGCCGATGGGCCCGGCGATGTCGACGCCGGCGTGGAAGCGCTGGGTCCCGAAGATCGGGTGGGTACGCCATCCGTACCCCGAACCCGGGCGCCCGTCGGTGGGCCAGGCCAGCGTACCCGCACCCGGTGCAGCCCCAGCGCGCCACTGCGAGCGGCGCAGCTCCGCCGCGAGCCGGTCGGATTCGGCTTGCAGTGTGCTGACGAGCTGCTCGTGGCTCTCTCTGCTCGCCTCCAGCTCGGACAGCGTCTTGGCGCGCTCAGCCCGGTCCGCGGCGACGCGCTCGGTCAGCGCGCGCTGTTCCTGGGTCAGCCGCCTGACCTCCGCCTCCGCCTCCGCAGCGGTCTGGCGCTGCTCCACCGCGTCCTGCCGCATGCTGTGGACCTCAGCGCGTTGCTGGCGGACCTCCTGCGTCAGCGCGGAAACCTCGTCGATCAGCGCTTCCTCGAAGTCGAGCGCCGAACGCACGTAGTGGTAGCTGGTGACGAAGTCGCTGAAGTCCTGGGCCTGCACGAAGGCGTCGGCGTATGAGACCGTGCCGTACTTGTAGGTCGCAGCGACGCGGCGGCCGAACCGACGCTCACGCTCCTGCAGCTCGGCGACCACACGCTCGAGCCGTTGGGTCTCGGACTCCAGGCGGACGGTGAGCTCCGCGGTGCGGGCGGCGGCCGCCAAGTGCGCGTCGCGGGCGGTGCCCAGCTGCGTGTGGAGGGCGGCGAGCTCTCGGGAGGCGGCAGCCAGTTGCGTGTCGATGACCTGCAGTTGCGCGGCCACGGAACCGACCTGCGCCTCCACGCTTTCCAAGCCGGACCGGGCGCGGTCGAGCTCCTCGCGTGTCTCACGCAGGTGCTCGGCGGTGGGGGACGACGGCTGGCCCATCGCGGCGGTCTGCGCCGTGACGATCACGGCGGCCGCGAGCGCCAGGCGCCACGCTCCGAACCGCGTCAGCCGACCGGCACGGCGCGTCACCACACGAACCTCCTCCCCACGCCACCCGAGCCACACGGCCACACACGAGGTCATGCGAGCCACACGGTAACACACGAATAACAGGCTCTATCGCCGATCCACAGGCGGGCTGCGGGCGCGGGTAGGTATCGACCGCGTGGGGGGGTTCCTTGACGCCGTGGACGGGGTGACCCCGGCGCAGCCTCAACTGCGGGACTGCAGCGTTCGAGACGTCAGACGTCGAGGAAGCGCCGCAGCGCGACCATCGACGACATCCCCGCGATGACCACACCTGCAGCCAGCAGCACGGGACCGACCCGCACGGCCTCGTCCAACCCGATGAACGGCATGAACCTGACGGTGGCGCGCAGCGAGGAAGCGATCGCCGGGACCGTCAGGAGGAGCACGACCCAGGCCAGGAGCGCCCCGACCAACCCCGCGAACACGCCCTCGAGGACGAACGGCAGCCGGATGTACCAGTTGGACGCGCCGACCAGCTTCATGATCCCGGTCTGTTCGCGGCGGGCGAAGGCCGCCACGCGGATCGTGTTCACGATCAGCACGCACGCCGCGCCGAGCTGGACGATCGCCACGACCAGCGCCCCCATACGGACCTTGTCGATGAACGCGAAGATGGGGTTGAGCGTCTCACGCTGGTCAACGACCTCTTCCACGCCCGGACGCGCCTTGAACTTCTCGTAGATCGCGCTGAACTGCTGGGGGTCGACCAGCTTCACCCGGAACGACGCCGGCAGGGCGTCCTGCGTGACCGACTCGACGAAGTCGGGCTGGTCCTTGAACATCCGCTTGAACGACTCGTAGGCCTCGGCCTTGGATTCGTAGAAGACCTGAGCGACCAGCGGATCCTGACCGAGATCCGCGCGCAGCTGCTCCTGCTGGTCGGGGGTGATCGGGTCGCAGTTACGACCGTCGCACAGGAAGATCGACAGCTCGATCTTGCCGTACCACTCGTCGGTGGCGACCTCGACCTGGTCCTGGAACAGCATCGACGACCCCAGCAACGTCAGGGAGACGAACACCGACAGGATCACCGCGATCGTCATGAGCAGGTTGCGTCCGAGGCCGTTGATGGCCTCCCGCAACAGGTAGGTCAGGCGTGGACTCACCGCGCTCGCTCCCTGGCTGGGTCCCTGCTCATCCGCCGTAGCCGTACACGCCCCGCGACTGGTCGCGGACGACGATCCCGCCCTCGAGTTCGACCACGCGGCGGCGCATGGAATCGACGATCTGCTGATCGTGGGTCGCCATCACCACGTTGGCACCGGTGCGGTTGATGCGGTCCAGCAGCTTCATGATCCCGACCGACGTGTGCGGGTCGAGGTTGCCGGTGGGTTCGTCGCACAGCAGGATCCGGGGGGCGTTCACGAACGCTCGCGCGATCGAGACCCGCTGCTGCTGCCCACCGGACAGTTCGTGAGGCAACGCGTCGCTCTTGTCAGACAGCCCGACCAGCTCCAGCACCTCAGGGACCCGCTTGTTGATGATCTGGCGTGGTTTGCCGATCACCTCCAGGGCGAACGAGACGTTCTCCACGACGGTTTTGTTCGGAAGCAGCTTGAAGTCCTGGAACACGAAGCCGATCTCTCGGCGGAGCAGCGGGACCTTCCACCGCTTGAGCGTGTTCAGGTTCTTTCCGGCGACGTAGATGTCGCCTTCATCGGGAAGCTCTTCGCGGGTCAGCAGACGCATCAGCGTGGACTTGCCCGACCCGGACGGGCCGACGACGAAGACGAACTCGCCCTTACCGATCTCGAGCGTCACGTCCTTGAGGGCGACGATGCCGCCCTTGTACGACTTGGTGACGTTGCGCAGCGTGATCACAGGTCAACCGTCTGGAGAGGGACACGACGTGGGGGCCGCGGCGGCGCAGGGTAGCACCGTCGCCTCACGTCGACCGCAGAGGCCACGGTCACCGACGATTGATCCGCACCCGCAGTCGATCCTGTCGCACAGGTGCGGTGACCCGCTGGTCAACCCGTCGCACGTTCCGCGGCGCGACGCCGCAGCTCCGCTTCGATCAGCTCGTCGAGCGCCCCGTCGAGCACCGCGTTGATGTTGCCGGTCTCGTACCCGCTGCGCAGATCCTTGACCAGCTGGTAGGGGTGCAGGACGTAGCTGCGGATCTGCGAGCCGAAGCCGACGTTCTGCGTCGCGCCGCGGAGCTCGTCGAGGGCGTCCTGGCGTTTCTGGCGCTCCAGCTCGGCGAGCCGGGCTTTGAGCACCCGCAGGGCGACCGCCTTGTTCTGGTGCTGCGACTTCTCGTTCTGGCACGACACGACCAGGCCGGTGGGAACGTGGGTGAGGCGGACCGCCGAGTCGGTGGTGTTCACGCTCTGCCCGCCGGGCCCCGACGACCGGTACACGTCGACGCGGATGTCCTCCTCGGGGATGTCGACCTCGGCGTCGACCTCCGGGATCTCCGGGACCACGTCGACCAGCGCGAAGGAGGTCTGACGCCGGGCGTTGGCGTCGAAAGGCGAGATCCGCACCAACCGGTGCACCCCGTGCTCGGCCTTGATCAACCCGTAGGCGTCGCGACCGCGCACGGTGAACGTCGTCGACTTCAGACCGGCTTCCTCCCCGAACTGCTCGTCGAGGACCTCCACGTCGAAGTTGCGCCCAACCGCCCAGCGCAGGTACATGCGCTGCAGCATCTGTGCCCAGTCCATCGCGTCCAGACCGCCCTCGCCGGCGTGGACCGACACGATCGCGTCCGAGGCGTCGTGCTCGCCGGACAGCAGCGTGGCGATCTCGAGGCGGTCGAGCTCGGCGACCAACGCCTCCACGCCCTTGGCGACCTCCGCAGAGGCCCCCGCGTCGTCCTCCTCCTGCGCGAGTTCCTCGAGGACCTCGAGATCGTCGACGGTGGCGGTCAGGCGGTCGACCTGGGCGAGTTCATCCTCGAGGCGCGACAGCGCCGTGGTGACCTGGCGGGCCCTGTCGGGGTCGTCCCACAGGTCGGGCGCGACGGCCCGGTCCTGCAGGTCGCCGGCCCGCGCCCGCTTGCCCGGCAGGTCAAAGGTACTCCTTGACGTGCTCGAGGCGGCGCCGCAGCTCGGCGATCCGGTCTGCGTGGGATTCGGGCATGGTCGACTCCTGGTCCTGCGTGGGGTCGCCGCGGCGGCGGGGCCACCACCCAGGGTACCGGGGGCGAAGATGGAGCCGGAGACGCGGCAGAGATGATGCCCTCCCCTCAAAGAGCACCCGCTCGGCAGCCTCTCCGGCTCTCGGTCCAGGTTCGACGCGGGCACGTCGGCCTCCTGCCCCTGCCGGGCCAGGGTGCGCCAAGCGCACATGCTGTCATCGAGGGCGCGCGAAGACGGGCGACCGGTGGCGCCCCCAGGGAGGCACGGCGGGACCACCGACGCGGGGCTGCGCGACCGTGGCGCCGCTGGCAGGATGGGTGGGGGAGGTCACGCTGTGCCGTACATCGACATCGAAGGGACCCGGTTGCACTACCGCAGTGCCGGGCAGGGGCCGCTGGCGCTGCTGATCCACGGCTTCCCGATGGACTCGACGTTGTGGCTCGATCAGCTGGAGGCACTGGCGTCGCTCCGCCGCTGCGTCGCCCCGGACCTGCGCGGCTTCGGCGCTTCCGACCCGACCTCGGCTGCGGTGCTGACCATGGAGCGCCACGCCGACGACGTCTCCGCGCTCGTGGCCGAACTGGGCGACGGCGACGGCCGTGCTGACCTGGTGGTGCTGAGCATGGGCGGCTACGTGACCTTCGCACTGTGCGAACGCCACCCGGAGGTCGTCCGGTCGTTGGCATTGATCTCCACACGCACCGAAGCCGATGACGAGCAGGGCCGTGCCCGCCGCGACGACGCGATCGAGTCGGTCGTCGCCGAGGGGCGGGGCGCCTTCGCGGACGGGATGCTCGGGACGCTGCTGGCCGCGGACGCCGACGCCACACCCCGCGCACGGCTACGCACCATGATCGAGGGCACGCGCGTGGAGACGATCGTGGCGGCCCAGCGCGGGATGCGTGAGCGCCCCGACCGCACCCACGTCGTGGAGGGGCTCGAGCGGCCGATCGTCGCCATCTCCGGACGCGAGGACAGCCTCACTGGCCCCGACACGATGGGGCCGCTGGCGCAGCGGGTCGGCGCACGTCTGGAGGTCGTCGACGGGGCCGCGCACCTGCCCCCGATCGAGCGACCGGAGGCGGTGAACGACGTCCTCGCCGCCTTCTGGTCCTAACACCGGGTTGAGCGCACGCGCTATGCGGCTTCGCCGGCGGCCAGGACGGTCGCGGCGAAGTGCCAGCTCTCGCGGATGTCGGCGACGACTTGGCGCAGCTGCCGGAGCGTCGGCGCGAAGTCGACGTGGGTGAACAACCGCACCTGGTGGGTACGGGCGTCGGGGAACGCGCGCTGCAGGCGGGCCAGCTCGGCGGGCGGGATCGTGGGATCATCGACCGCGTGCGCCAGGATGATCGGTGCGCGGACGTGTCCGGCGACGCGCACGGGCGACAGCCGCTCGACCAGAGCGGGGAACGGGGCGGGCAGGCGCGCGATCAGGTCCGCCACCGCAGCCGGGTCGTCGTTGTCCACGAGCGCCCGGACAGCGGCCTGGTGGTCGGGGCACGCTCCGCCGAGGTAGGCGCTGATCGTCTGATCGAGGCGCGCCTTCAGGATGCGGGCGACGCGCTGGTGGCCCGACCACAGGTGGGTGCGGCCGTCGACGATGCTCGCCCCGGTGGTGACCGCCTGGATGAGTCCGGTGAGGTCGCCGTACGCCCCGAAGGTCGCGACCAGGTTCACGCGGTCGCTCAGACGGGGATCGGCTGCGGCCAGCAGCGCGAACGACCCGCCGAACGAGAAGCCCAGCAGCGTGACACCGCGACGCACCGCCGGGCTGGCGTGGAGGGCCAGCACCGCGCGCACGAGTCGTTCGACGTCGGCCTCGGTGATGCGCTGGCGCGGCAATTCCATCGCGGGCACGAACACGACCCGACCGCAGCGGGTCAGCGCGTCGGCCAGGCGGACCACCCGCGGATCGTCGGGGCCGCGGGGGGTCACGCCCGCGGCCAGGACGATCGCGGGGGCCGGGCCGCCGGGCGGGATCCACAGCTGACCGGTGACCTCGGGGGGGCCGGGAGCCAACACGAGGTCGTGGCGGGTCACCGCCGTCCCCACCGGCCGGCGCGGCCCCAGCGCCCACAGGAGCACCATCGCCGCACGGATCCACGTGCCGACGCGAGGGCGGGGATGGTGACCGCTCATCCGCCCGCCGGTCTCGCGCCTGTCAGGGCCGCAGCGCCGGCCAGCTCGAGATCTCGATCATCGCGACGCCGAAGGCCAACAGGCACAACGCGATCACCAGCGCCTCGCGGGGATGGTCACGGGCCCCGGTTGCCGGGAGCTGCCCGGGCGGCGGGGCGCCGGATGCGGTGATCGGGATCGTCACCGCGGTGCTGGCCGGCTGGTCGACGTCCGCGGTGGTGATCGTGGCGAGGTTGATGATGGCCGCGCCGGGCGCGGCTGAGGCGACCCGCAGCGACTGCTGCACGACCACGACCTGGCCGGGGGCGAGGTCGCCCAGGGCGAGCCCGTCCGCCAGGGGGTTGCGACCGTCGGCGACGTCGGCCACCGCCGACCCGTCGCGCGACGTGCTGGCCGGGACGTAGTCCAGACCTGCCGGCGTGGGGTCGGTCAGAGCCACCTGCCGGGCGGTGGCCGCCCCCAGGTTGGCGACGGTGATCGTGAACGTGACCGTGTCGCCGGGCGCGGCGGCGGCGACGCTCGCGGTCTTGGCCAGGGTCAGCTGCGGGGCGCCGCCGGCCACGACCGCGATGGGGTGCGACACCGTCCCGGTCACCGGGACGACACCGGTCGCGGTCGCGGTGGCGACGTTGCGCAGCGTCCCCGCCGCGGCCGGGTCGAGGCGGACCCGCGCGGTGACGGTCCGCGCCGTCCCCGGCGTCAGATCCCCGAGCGGCAGCCCGGCGGCCAGCGCAGCGGCGCCGTCGCCGACCTCCACGCCGTCCAGCGTCACAGCCAGCGCGGTGGTCCCAGCCGGGAACGGGTCGGTCAGGACCACGTCGTGGGCGGTGGCCTGCCCAGCGCTGGTCACCACGATCGTGTAGGTCAGCTCCGCGCCGGGAGCGACCGGCTGTCCGCCCGGTGGCTCGGCCCGTTTCTCGACGGTCAGGCCGGGCAGGAGCTGGCGGACGGTGGTGGGGTCGCTGGCGCGGTCGTTGTCAGGATCGAGATCTCCGGGCGTCGCCACGGTCACCGTGTTGGTGACGCCCGGCACGGCCGCAGCTTCGGGGCGGACGGTGACGGTGATGGCACTGCTGGCCCCGGCGGCCAGCGGGCCGGGCGTCGTGCAGGTGATGTCCTGGCCGGCGACGTCGCAGGTCCATCCGGCGCCGGCCGCAGCGACGGGGACGAGCCCTGACGGCAGCGGGTCGCTGACGGTGAGCGCGCCGAGGGTGGGACCGGACCCGGCGTTGCTCACCGTGATCGTGTAGTCGGCGGGGACCCCGACCGTGAAGTCACCGGTGTGGGTCTTGGCCACGGCCAGGTCCGGGGGCGCCACCGCGGTGACGGTGATCTGCTCGACCCCTGGCGTGGCGGTGTTGAAGTCGGCGTTGTAGTGGTAGCTGCCGCCGGAGATGTCCAGGATGGTCTGCATCATGGTCGCGGTCCCTGTGCCCACGATCTGCACGGTGTAGACGGTGGTGACCGTCCCTCCGACCCGCCCGCCCGCGTAGTTGGGCGGCCCGACGCACGACAGGTAGTCGGACGACGTCGGGTCGCTCTCCCAGCCGCACGCGTCGGCGTAGATCCGATCGTTGGTGGCCCCGGACGGGGCGCCGTAGGTGACGTCGACGTCGAGGATGCGGAAGATGGTGTTCGGGAAGTCGAGGAAGACCTCCAGCTGTGGGAAGCCCTGCGGGGAGGTCGCAGCGACCGTCTCGTACTGGTACGTCTGGCCGACCACGACCTCGGTCGGCCCGGTGACGGCCGTCGCGTCGTTGCGGTTCTGCGACAGGATCGGCTGCACGAACAGCTCACGGGGCCTGGGCGTGCTGACCGTCCCGAGCCCATTGCCGGTCGCCTCGATGTGGTAGCCACGGGCGGTTCCCCTGGCCGCCGGGTTGCGCGCCACGGCCACGTCGTAGTAGGCGTCGGCGCACTGGCCCGGGGCCAGGTCGCCGAGCGCGAGGGTCGGCGTGCCGCGCAGCGTGACCAGAGGGTTGTCCGAGTCCCACACGAAAGCGGTCGACACGCCGGTCGCCGCGGCGTCGCCGGTGTTGCACACCCGCGCCCCGACCAGGAACACGTTGGGGCCCTGCGACACGTCGTTGTGGTCCAAGCCGATCACGTTCCACGTCAGCGGCTCGATGCGCAGCGCCGGCGCCGCACTGGCGGCCGGAGCCGCCGCCACCGCCGCGACCACCATGGCCAACAGCACCGCTGCGCGCAGTGCCCCACAACCGACCTCACGCCCCACGTCGTCCCCCTGCCCGCAGGCCACGGATCGTAACCGGCGGATCGTCCGGCTGGGCGGCGGCATGACGTCTCAGCGGTCGTCGGGACGCCCGACCTCCACGACGACCTCGAAGCTCAACAGCTCCGAGCCGGTGGCGGCGGGTCCGTGGCGGGCACTCTGCGCGTGGCCCTTCCGGAAGGCGTCGCTGTCGACCCACGCCAGGAACGCGTCCTCGCTCTCCCACCGGGTGACGACGAAGTAGCGGCCACCTTCGTCGGTGGGTCGCAGCAGGGAGAAGCCCTCGAACCCGGGGAGCTTGTCGACCTCCCCGGCCCGGGCCGCGAAGCGTTCTTCGAGCGTCTCCGCCATGTGCGGCGGGACGTCCAGGGCGTTGATCTTCACGACGCTCACGGCGGCTCCTCGCTTCCAGGATCGCCCATCGTAGGCCGCAGCGGCGCGTCGGCGTCGTGTGGTGGGCGGCGATAGGTTGCTGCCGTGCCTGCAGCGCGGTCCCGCCCCGATCCCGACGCCCACCGCCAGCCGTGGTCGGAGCTGGACTTCGCGACACGCCGTCGCATCGTCCGGGCGGTGAACCGCGGACGGGCGCTGGACGACCCGCACGAGGCAGCGCTGGCGGTCGGCGTCGCACGCAACCAGCAGCGCTTCTGGCGGTGGGCGTGGCTGATCGGCCCGGTCGCCGCGATGCTGCTGCAGCTACGCAGCGGGTGGGTCGCGATGGCATGGAACGCTGCGGTCGCCGGCGTGCTGTTCGCGGTGATGGCGTGGCTGTTCCACCGACGGGCTCGACGCGCCGAGGCCGCCAACCGAGCCGTGACCGACCGGACTCGAAGAGCCCGCCGGCACCTGCCGCGTCGCAAGCACCGCCGCCGGTCGAAGCGACGCCGGTGACCGGGGCTGGGACGCGCCGATGAGCCGCCCGCTGGAGGACTACGCGCTGATCGGCGACACCGAGACGACCGCGTTGGTGTGCCGCGACGGCTCGATCGACTGGCTGTGCCTGCCGCGCTTCGACGCGCCGGCTTCGTTCGCCGCGCTCCTTGGTGATCACCGGCACGGGCGGTGGCTGCTGGCGCCAGCCAGCAACGCCCGTGCCGTCCGGCGCCGCTACCGGCCGGGCACGCTGATCCTCGAGACCGAGTTCGACGTCGACGGCGGGACTGCGCGGGTGGTGGACCTCATGCCGCCTCGGTGGGCCCCGAGCACCCATGCGGGCAACCCCGACGTCGTCCGTGTGGTGCAGGGCGTGCGCGGCCGGGTCGAGATGCGGATGCAGCTGGTGATCCGCTTCGACTACGGCGCCATCGTGCCGTGGATCGTGCCGTTCGATGGGGGGATGCGAGCGATCGGAGGACCCGACGCCTTGACGTTGCACACCCCGGTGGAGCTCGAGCACGACGGCGGGTCGACGCTGGCGCGTTTCTCCGTGGCGGCGGGCGACGTCGCCCCGTTCGTTCTCACCTGGCACCCCTCGCACCGCCCCAGCCCCGAACCGGTCGACGCCCACGAAACCCTGGATACGACCACCCACTGGTGGCAGCAGTGGGGACAGAGCAGCCGCTACACCGCCGAGTGGGCGGACGCGGTGCACCGTTCGCTGATCACGCTGAAGGCGTTGACGTACGCCCCCACCGGAGGGATCGTCGCCGCCGCGACCACCTCGATCCCCGAACAGATCGGCGGCGTGCGCAACTGGGACTACCGCTACGTCTGGGTCCGCGACGCCACGCTCACGCTCTACGCCCTGCTGCTCGGTGGCTTCCGGGAGGAGGCGGTGGCGTGGCGCGACTGGCTGCTGCGCGCGGTGGCCGGCGATACCAGCAACCTCAACATCCTCTACGGCATCGCGGGGGAACGCCGCCTGCCCGAGCTGACGCTCGACTGGCTGCCCGGCTACGAACGCTCGTTCCCGGTCCGCCAGGGCAACGCAGCCTCGCGGCAGATCCAGCTCGACGTGTACGGCCAACTGATGGACTCGATGGAGTTCGCCCGCCGTGCCGGGATCGAACCGGCCAGGGCGGCCTGGGACCTGCAGAAGGCCCTGATGGACGCGTTGGAGGGGCTGTGGGACCAACCGGACCACGGATTGTGGGAGACCCGCGGAGCGATGCAGCACTTCACGCACTCCAAGGTGCTGGCGTGGGTGGCCTTCGACCGTGCGGCCAGGGCGGTGGAGCAGTTCGGCCTGGACGGCCCCGCGGACCGGTGGCGGGCCCTGGCCGGCACCGTCCACGACGAGGTCTGCCAGCGGGCGTTCGACGCGGACCGTCACTGCTTCACGCGCAGCTACGAGTCGGAGGCACTCGACGCCAGCCTGCTGATGATCAACCAGGTCGGGTTCATCCACGCGCGCGATCAGCGCTTCCGCGGGACGGTGGAGGCGATCGAGCGCGAGCTCAGCGACGGCTGCTTCGTCTACCGCTACGACACCACCACGGCCGGCGATGGCCTGCCCGCGGGGGAGGGAGCCTTCCTGCTGTGCTCGTTCTGGATGGTCGATGCCCTGGCCGCGATCGGCCGGGGCCGCGATGCCCGGGAGCGTTTCGAGCAGCTGCTGCAGGTCCGAAACGACGTGGGACTGCTGGCCGAGATGTACGACCCGGTCCGACGGCGGCAGGTGGGCAACTTCCCGCAAGCCTTCTCGCACGTCGGGCTGGTCAACAGCGCCTGCAACCTCGCGACCACGGAGGGCCCGGCGCACGACGCGCCACCGCGGGATGACGGCCGTGGACGCGCCGGGTCCCGACCGGACGGGCGCGGCGCGACCGCGACGACCCTCGCCGACCAACGCGGAGACGGCGGATGACCACGTACCACGTGACGATGCGCGTGGCCCTCGAGAACGTCCCGGGGATGCTGGGCCGAGTCACCGGGACGATCGAGGACCACGGCGGGGACATCGCCTCGATCGATCCCGTCCGCGCCCACCGCCACATGGTCGTCCGGGACCTGACGGTGGAGGTCCGCGACGAGGCCCACGGGGAGGAGATCGCGGTCGCGCTGGACAGCATCGAGGGCATCGAGGTGCTGGCGCTCACCGACGAGGTGGTCCGCGCCCACCTCGGCGGGAAGATCACCGTGGAGAACCGGCGTGCGGTCCGCGACCGCGAGGACCTGTCGCTGGTGTACACGCCGGGGGTGGGGCGGATCTGCCAGATGATCGCCGAGGACCCCACCGAGGCGTACCGCCTGACGATCAGATCCAACAGCGTCGCGGTGGTGACCGACGGCACCGCCGTCCTCGGCCTGGGACACATCGGCACGTTGGCCGCCCTCCCGGTGATGGAGGGCAAAGTGATGCTGTTCAAGGAGTTCGGGGGCGTCGACGCGTACCCGATCCTGGTGGACGAGACCGACCCGGACACGTTCGTGGAGACGGTCGCCCGGATCGCCGACGGGTTCGGTGGCATCAACCTCGAGGACATCTCCGCCCCGCGGTGCTTCGAGATCGAAGGGAAGCTCCGCCAGCAGTTGGACATCCCCGTCTTCCACGACGACCAGCACGGCACGGCGGTCGTCGTCCTCGCCGCACTGGTCAACGCCGCCAAGGTGGTCGGCAAGCAACTCGCGCAGCTGCAGGTCGTGCTTCAAGGTGCCGGGGCGGCCGGCGTCGCGGTGGCCAACCTGTTGATGGCCGCCGGTGTGCAGGACCTGGTGGCGGTCGACCGCCAGGGGATCCTCACGATGCGACGGAAGGGCAACGACCCGATCAAGCGACGTCTGGCCAAGCAGACCAACCCCCGCGAGGTGGAAGGCGACCTCGCCGACGCGATCGGTGGGGCGGACGTGTTCATCGGCGTGTCGGGGCCGCAGAGTTTCCCGGTCGGGCTGGTCAAGACCATGGCCGACGACCCGATCATCTTCGCGCTGGCCAATCCGACCCCGGAGATCATGCCCGAGGAGGTCAGTCCCTACGCCCGTATCGTCGCGACCGGCCGCTCGGACTACCCCAACCAGATCAACAACGTGCTGGCGTTCCCCGGGATCTTCCGCGGGTTGTTGGACGCCGCAGCGGTTGCGGTGTCCGACGAGATGAAGATCGCCGCCGCCCGGGCCATCGCGACGATCGTCGGTGATGAGGTCTCGGAGGACTACATCATCCCCTCACCGTTCGACCGGTCGGTCGCCCCGGCCGTGGCCGAAGCCGTGGCTCGCACCGCTCGCGAACAGGGCCTGGTCCGCCCGGGCTCGTTCGGATCGCTGCAGGAGGAGTTGGATGCCCGCGCGCATGAGGCCGCCAAGCGGGCGATCGCACGGGCCTACGACCGGCTCGGTCAGCAGCCTGACGGGTGATGCAGGGGGGCACCTGCACACTCGCCTACGCTGGGGGCGGGTTGGATCTGTTGTGGGGAGGACACAGTGAGCCTGCTACTCACCATCCTGCTGGTGCTGCTCGTCCTGGGACTGATCGGGTCGCTGCCGCGGTGGGGCTACAGCCGCGGCTGGGGGTACGGGCCCAGCGGCGGCGTCGTGGCGCTGATCGTGATCGTCGTTGTGATCCTGCTCCTGGCAGGGTAGGGACCGCGGCGAACCCGGCCGGAGCACCGCACGTGATGCTCACCGTGCGCGGTCGGTGCGCTGGTCAACGTCCGACTCGGCCGTCAGGTCGGCCGCCAGGTGGCTGGCTGCGGCCCGGTCGACCTTGCCATGCGGACCGCGCGGGAGGGCATCGATGACGTACGCCGCCCGTGGACGCCGGTAGCCGGCCACCTCGGTCGCGGCCCAGTCCAGGAACGCTCGCGCGTCGAAGCTGTCGCTGCCCGGGACGACCAGGGCGACGGGACGGTCGCCGCGACGTTGATCGGGAAGGCCCACCACCGCGACGTCGGCGACGTCAGGATGGCGACGCAACTGCGACTCCACCTCGGCGGGGAACACCGAGAAACCGCTGACCTTCAAGCGGTCCCGCGTCCTGCCGACGAACGTTAGAACGCCTCCCGGCCAGACACGGCCGAGGTCGCCGGTGGACAGCCATCCGTGGCTGTCGCAAGCTCCGGGATCGTCCGCGTACGACGCCAGGACGCCGGGGCCGCGGAACTGCAACTGGCCGACCCGACCCCAGGCAACGGGCGCACCGTCGTCGTCGACCGCACGGACCTCCACGCCGGGCAGGGTGACGCTCAGCGGAGGAGCCGGAAGTGGCCGGATCAGTGACGGCGGGAACAGGCGGACGGCGGCCGGGCCCGACATCTCGACCATGCCGTACACGTCCGCGAAGGCGGCCGTGCCCAGACGCCAACCGCCGACCTCCGCGGCGGCGCCGTACTGCTGGAAACGCCGGGCGCGTGACGCCGGCATGATGTCGGCTGCGCTGGCCCACAGCTGGACGCTCGCCAGGTCGCGGTTGTTCGCACCGGCCGATTCGAGGTCGGCGTACATGGTCGGAACACCCACGAACACGTTCGGGCGGCGTTCCTCGATCACGTCGAGGACCTCGGCGGCGTCGAAGCGGGCACGGTGCAGCAGTGGCACACCTGCGCACAGGGCGCTCAACGCCACCGAGAACCCCATCACGTGGGTGAGGGGCAACGCCGCGAGCGCCAGGTCGCGGCGCGCTCGCGGTCCGACCCGCCACCCGACCGGGGCCATGGCCAGCCGACCGACCCCGCCCAGCAGCCCGTGACTCGTGAGCCGGGCCGCCTTGGGGGTGCCGGTCGTTCCGGACGTCGCCAGGATCAGCGCTGTGGCGTCGGGGTCCCGGTCGGTCGGTCCCATCCGCTGGTCTGGATGTGCGGCCAGCCACGCCGCCACGTCGACCGCGTCGCCGCCGTCGGTCGTCAGGCGCCAGGCGAGGTCACGTGGAGCGGCGACGCCGCCGATGTCGCGGGCGATGTCCGGATCCGCAACCGCTGCCACGGCCCCGGCCGCAGCGGCGATCGCAGAGATCTCCGCCGGCGCGAGGCGCGAGTTGACCGGTGCGGCGACCGCACCGACCCGGGCGAGCGCCATGGCGTGGAAGACGATGTCGATCCGGTTGCGGCACACCACCAGGACCACGTCACCGGCCGAGGTCCCCATGGCCCGGTGCGCCGCCGCCAGCCGAGCCACCGCCTCCTCGACGTCGCGGTAGGTCCGCCGCGAGTCTTTGGCCACCCCCGGGGTCGGTGCTCCGTCCTCGAGCGCCAGCCGCTCGCCGTAGCGGCGGGCCAGGACGTCGGTGAGGTCGCCCAGGGGTATGCCGTACCCGCGCAGCAGCTGCGCGACGTCGACCAGGTGACCCAGCACGGACCCTCCTCCGCAGTGGAGGCTACGTCACTGGTCGCCGTCGGGGCGCAGCGCGTGGGCGGCTTCGAGGCGCCGGTCAGCCGCCGCGGGGGCCGGCTACAGAAGACCTTGCTACAGAAGACCTTGCTTGGCGGCTTGGGCGACCGCGCCCGCCCGGTTGCGGGCCCCGAGCTTGTCGTACAGCTCCTGGGCGTAGGCCTTGATGGTCCGCTCGGTGACGCCGAGCTGAGCGCCGATCTGGCTGTTGGTCATGCCCTGTGCCATCAGCTCGAGCACCTGCTGCTGGCGTGGCGACAGCTTGGGCCCCATCGGTGTCTCGGGGAGCTCTATCACCATCGTGAGCTCGTCGTCGGATGCCATGGTTCCGGGATCCTCGAAGACGAAGGCGACCGGCCCGAACGCCACCACGTCACCGTGGTGCAGGACGCTGGGACCGGTGAGCTCCTCACCGTTGACCGTCGTGCCCGCGCTGCTACCCAGGTCGGTCAGGACGTAGGCGCCCGCCTCTTTGCGGATCGAGGCGTGGACCCGCGACACCCGCGGGTCGGCGATGACGTAGGTGTTGTCCTCGCGCCGGCCGATCGTGCCGTCGCCCTCGTGCAGCCGCAGAACCGTGCCGGCCAGCTCGCCAGAGCGAGCCGTCAGCGTCGGCGCGGGGACGACCTTGCGTGCCTTCTGCGGGATGACGTCCATGTGTCCCATCCTCGCTCGACCTCGGCTCGCACCCGGTGAGCCGGAGGGAGCACTATGGGGGTCGGCGCATCCGGCCGCCGTCGCCGGCATGGTCGTTCGGACACCGACGTGCTGAGGTGTGAGGAGCGGCCGATGGGCGCCTTAAGCCTCAGCTGGTCGGATCCTGCGGGACCTCACCGCGCCACGCGCCGGTCTCCTCACCCCGCGTCTCGATGAACTCCTTGAAGCGCTGCAGATCTCCTTTGGCTCGCTGGTCGGTGAGGTTGAGCGCGTCGGCCGCCTTCTCGGCGAAGTCGTCCGGCTCGATCTGCAGCTGCAGCATCACCCGGGTGGTGTTGTCGTCGATCTTGTGGAACGTCACCGCCCCGGCGTTGGTGGTTTCGCCGATGGCTTCCCAGGCGATGCGCTGATCAGGTGTCTGCTCGGTGATCTTCGCGCTCCACTCACGCTCCACACCCGCGATCTGCGCCTTCCATTGCAGGGTCGTGTCATCGATCTGACGGACCTCCTCGACACCCCGCATGAAGCGGGGGAACTCCTCGAACTGCGTCCACTGGTTGTACGCCGTGCGGACCGGGACGTTGACCTCGATGCTCTGTTCGATCGTCTTGGTCATGGCGGTCTCCTCATCATGGGTTGGGTGGGGGCGGGTGCGTCACCGCCGCGCAGGTCGTTGCCACCGTGGCCGGCGTCGGACGTCCGCGCAGGGCAACGTCCCCGACCATCGTCGCGACGAACGGGCACTGGACCGGCGGCCGCGGGTCAGCCGTGGACGTCGAGGATCGCCCGGACGCCGAAGTGGTCGGACACGATGGGCGCGTCGTCCCCGCGCAGCACGACCGCGGCGTCGACCACTTTCAGGCCGCGGACCAGGATGTGGTCCACGCGGCGGCGCAGGAGACTCGGCTGCCAGACGTAGGGGTTGTCGGGGTGGAAGGTCCACTCCTCCTCGCCGTCGCCGCCGTGACGTCGGGCGTAGCAGTCGACCAGCGGCTCGAACGCCTCGTGCGGTTCGGTGAGGACGCGGAGCGTCGGTGAGCCGGGGACGTCGTTGAGGTCGCCCAAGAGGATGGCCGGTCCTGTCCACGACGCGAACTCCTCACGGATCCGCTTGGCCTGCTGCACGCGGACGTCGGTGGCGTCCAGGGGCCAGGTCAGGTGGGTGTTGCCAACCAGGATGTTCCCACCGTCGCCGAGAACGATCTCGATCAGCTGCAGCGCCCTGGGGTCATCCGAAACCCCCGGCAGCGTGACGGCGGCGCGCTCTTGGCCGGGAAGGTCCGTCAGCAACGACAGAGCCTCGCCCAGCTCGCCGTCGCGTCCGACGACACGATGGTGGGCGACGGTGGCGTACCCGACCTCCTCGGCGATGCGGTGGGCCTGGGACCGGCCGTCGAGGTCGTCGACCTCCTGAAGGCCGACCACGTCCGGGCGGTGGGACCGCAGGTACCGGACGAGGCCGGCCATCCGTTCGTCACGGGGCGGGTTGGTCCCCCACACGTTGATCGTCAGCACCGTCAGTTGCACGCTCGGCCCCACGCTGAAGTCGGTTCATCATGCCGTTGGTCGGGCCGACCGCCGTGGCGGCGGCGGCCAGGGAGCGAGCAGCGGGGTCGGAACGCTGGGCTAGGTTCGGTCGCGATGGCTGACACGCCGCTGGCCGCGGGGAAGGTTCCCGTCGATCTTCTCGCGTCGCTCCTCGACGGCTTCGGCCCGACACCGCCCGAGGTCCGGGTCGGGCCGGGGATCGGGGAGGACGCCGCCGCCATCGACGTCCCCGCCGGGATCCTGGTCGTGGCCACCGACCCGGTGACCCTCACGGGCAGCGACGTGGGCGCGTTCGCGGTCGTGGTCAACGCCAACGACGTCGCGGTCATGGGCGCCAGGCCACGGTGGTTCCTCGCCTCGGTCCTGCTCCCGCAGGGGACGACGGAATCGGAGCTGCGTGAGCTCTTCGCCGACCTTCGCATGGCGCTCGACGACGTCGGCGCCGCTCTCGTCGGGGGCCACACGGAGGTCACCGCGGCGGTCACCCAGCCTGTCGTGGTCGGCCAGATGATCGGCCTGGTGGACGACCGGCGGGTCGTCGCAACCTGCGGTGCGCGACCCGGTGACGTCCTCGTGCAGAGCGGAGCGGTCCCGGTCGAAGGCGCCGCCGTCCTAGCGGCCGAGGCGGCCGACCGGCTCGGCGAGGTCGATCCCGCCACGCTCGACGCCGCACGGAACGCCATCCGCGACCCTGGGATCTCCGTGGTCGACGGCGCGATCCTCGCTGCGCAGCTAGGAGCAACGGCGTTGCACGACCCGACCGAGGGGGGCTTGGCGTCCGGCCTGCACGAGCTCGCACGGGCATCGGGGGTGGGGCTACGGGTGGACGCCGACGCGATCGCGTGGTTCGAACCTGGCCTGTCGGTGTGTCGGGCTCTGGGTGCGGACCCCTGGGCGACCCTGGCGTCGGGCTGCCTGCTCGCGACCTTCCCGCCCGACATGGCCCGCGAGGCCGTCGACGCGCTGCGCCGCCATGGCGTGACCGCCGCGACGGTCGGCGAGGTGATCGAGGGCGAGGCAGTCACGAAGGCATCAGGGGAGCCGGTTGCGTGGCCCGAGCGCGATGAGGTCGCGCGTCTGACCTGACTGTGGCGCGCTCCGCTCGTCAGGCGGCGCGGGGGCGGTCACGGGGTCGCGCGCGGCGCCGGCGTCCCGACGAACTGCAGACTGGCCACCATCTCGTCGAGGACCTGCCTCTTCGTCTCGAAGTCGAGTTCGCCGGCGTCGTAGGTCACCGCGATGAGCGTCGCCCCATCGAGGTCGACGGCGTAGCGGTAGACACGCATGCCGTCGGGGACGAGCGCCTGACCGGTGCCCTCACCTTCGACGCGGACAGCCTGACGCCCAGCGACGGTCGTCTCCTCCCGGCTCGTCTCGTCCACGGCCATGTCTTCCTCCGCGACCCGCTCGAAGGACACGTTCTCCGCACGGATGGCGATCGCGACGTCGAACCCGATCTGGGTTCCCGGCTCGATATCGATGGGTTCCGGGTCGAACAAGCTGCACTCGGCAAGGACGTCGCCCGTGTTCGTCTCCCAGTCCGCGGGGTAGTCGATCCGGTAGGCCGCGTCGGCGTTCTCGCAGCTCGCGGTCCGGGCCATGGGACCGGTCGCCACCGGGCTGGCGGGAGTCGTCACCGTCTCGGCGGGGCTGGTCGGGCTGACCGGCTCCTCTTCCGGTGCGCGCTGGCAGGCGGTCACGGCCAGCATGATGACGGCCAGGACAAGGACGAACCGCGACATCAGGGTCCCTCTCGTCGTGCGGATTCTTGGTCGGCCATGTGGGAAGAGCCGCCCCGCTATGGCAACGTCGGCGCGTTGGCACCGTAGGGGCCGACCCGGTCAGCGCAGCGGACGGACCCCGCCGGACGGGTACGCCTTCTGGTTGCTGGAATACCCAGGGTCATCGAGGCTGAGGTCGACGTGGCCGGGACCGCGACGGTCCGCGACGACCAGGACCGGATCAGCGAGGAGCAGCTGAGCGCGGGTGCGCGCTGCCGGCTTCGGCGTTGCGTCGTGAACCGCCTCGGACGCCGCGGCGAGCAGTTGATCGGGGAGGGTCCACATGCGGATCGGTGAGCTCGCCGACGAGGTCGGCGTCGACCCCAAGACCATCCGCTACTACGAGTCGATCGCGCTGCTCCCCGAACCGCCCCGCACGGCCGCGGGCTACCGCCACTACGGCCCCGAAGACGTCGAGCGGTTGGCGTTCGTCCGCCGCGCCACCGAACTGGACCTGCGCCTCGATGAGATCCGTGAGATCCTGGCGCTGCGCGACCGGGGCGTGCGTCCCTGCGACTACGTCCTGGAGGTCGCGAGACAGCGGATCACCGAGTTGGACCAGCGCATCGTCCAGATGCGCCAAGCCCGCAACGAGCTGGAACGCCTCCTCGCACGCACCCCATCAGCCGAGCAGGCAGGCCGCTACTGCGAGCTGATCGAACACCGCACCTCGAACGGGGCGTGACCCCCATGGGATGGGCCAGCCGTGCGGCATGACAGGCGCTGTCCGCATCAGGTCATCCGGGTCAAGGCGGTCGCGTCCAGCGCCGTGTTGCCCTGGGGCATCGGTGTTGCCTGTCGCCGGTGCCGCCCGGGTCGACTCCGAACGTCGCAGACCATCGGTGTCGGCTACCCCGAGGGGCGTGGAAGGCGGTCACCCACGGCGGGCGCACCACCAGCGAAAGAGACGCACCGCAAGCCAACAGCGAGCAATACCGAAGCTGCGACGCAGCAGCGCCGAAGCACGCGTGTCGCTGTGTTCCTCACGACGCGACTCCACGAGCCGCAGGATGCGCCGACGTGGCGGGGGGACACAGGGTCTACAGCGCCACTGCTCCCCGCAGGGCGTCCAGGGTCAGCCGCCATAGCTCCATGTGATCCGGGGGCGGATCGCGCTCGGTGTGCAGCCGGTTGGTGAGGAGGACGACGACCGCCTCCGCCCGGGGCACCACAGCGATCTCACAGCCGGTGAAGCCTCCGTGACCGAAGCCGACCCTCTCGCGTCCCCAGTCGCAGCGACGTGTCCACCACCCTCGGCCCTGCCCGCGGTCGTAGGGCTCACGGAGGAACCGTTCCAGGGTCGAACGATCCCAGATGCTCGCCCCGCCGTTCAGCGTGTCGGACAGCGCGCCGCCGAACGCAGCGAGGTCCGATGCGGTGGAGAAAGCACCTGCCGATCCCGCCACGCCTCCGAAAGAGTGAGCGGCGTTGCCGTCCTGTGCCTCACCGACGAGGGTGTGGGTTCGCCAGTGGCGGAAGTCGCCCGGGGATCCGTCCACGGCCTCGGGGTCGTTCGTCTCGATCATCCGCTGCTCCGTGCGGTTGCCCGTCGAGGTGGCGGCGATCAACCCACGGGTCTGTTCCAGCGGCTGGAAGCACGTGGCCGTCATGCCGTGCGGCGTGAAGATCTCCCGTTCGCAGAACCGGTCGAGCCGCTCACCGGTCACCTGTTCGACGATCCCACCGAGGAGGATGAAGCCGAGATCCGAGTAGCGCCGGCGACGGTCCGCGCGATGCCTGACGCCGTGGTGGCAGACCCACTCGAGCGCCTCGTCGCGCTGCTTGGCGTAGAGGTAGACGGGCTGCCACGCGGCGAGGCCGCCTCGGTGGGTGAGCAACTGATCGACGGTGAGGGGAGCCGGGCCCGATCCGAGCGCGGGGAGGAAGGTCTTCGCCGGCGTGTCGAGGGCGATCTCACCGTCCGCCTCGAGCCGCATGATCGCCGACGTGGTGAACACCTTCGTGATCGACGCGATGTCGAAGATCGTGTCCTTGGTCATCGGTCGCGGGTGCTCGATCGGACCTTCGTGGTCGTGGGTCTGCGCCCACCCGTAGGCACGGTGGAAGACGGCGACTCCACCGCGCGAGATCAGGGCGACGGCCCCTGGAGTGACCGGGCCGGGGACGAGGTCACCGAGACTTCGGTGGAGCAACTCCAGCGGGTCCACATCCGAACGGGAGCCGGTCACGGGGTACGGGTCTCCTGCGTCAGGCCGGCGGGAGCCGGGGGGTCGCGCCGGATGGTCAGGTTTGGGCTCCGCTCACGAGCACCCGGCGAAGTTCCAGGCGATCGTCGAGGACGACCAGATCGGCGCGTGCGCCCGGCCGGAGCACGCCGAGATCGCCACGCTGCAGTAGGCGAGCGGGGACGGCCGCGGCCGCGTCGAGGGCGTCTGCGAGTGGGACGCCGAGTTGGTGCAGGTTGCGGACGGCATCGATCATGGTCAGGGCGCTCCCGGCGAGGGTGCCGTCCTCGCGGCGGGCCTCCCCGTCGACGACCTCGACGGTGACGTCGCCGAGCCGGTAGCTGCCGTCACCGACGCCAGCGGCGGCGATGGCGTCGGTGACGAGCGCGAGCCGCCCCGCTGCGGCGCGCCACGCGAGCTTCACGGTCTCTGCCGCGAGGTGGTGGCCGTCGACGATCAACGTGACCACGACGTCGTCTCGGGTGAGGGCGACGCCGACGATCCCCGGCCTGCGAGGGATCATCCGCGTCATCGCGTTGAACAGATGGGTGACGGCTCGCACCCCTCGGTCGAACGCCGCATGGGCGGTCTCCGCGTCGGCGTCGGTGTGTCCGGCGGAGACCAGGATGCCCCGGCCACGGAGGAGATCGACGAGCTCGAGGGCCCCCGGCAGTTCCGGCGCGAGGGTGACCGTCGTGACGTGCCCGGCCGACACGATGCGCTCCAGCAGGCCACGTTCGGGATCTCGACGCGGCCCGGCCGGGTGCGTGCCAAGCCGCTGGCGCGACAGGAACGGGCCTTCGAGGTGGGCACCGACGATCCGGGGCAGGACCTCACCCCCGCCGCCTCCATGGCGGCGGGCCGTCTCCATCACCCGCACCGCGGCGACGAGGCGCTCCTCGGGGGCGGTGATGAAGGTCGGCTGGTATGCCGTGACACCGGTGCGCACCAGCGCCTCGCCCGCCGTCCGGTACCCGTCCGGATCCGCGCCCAGCAGGTCGACGCCGCCGAACCCGTTCACCTGGAGATCGACGAAGCCGGGGGCGGCGAGGCCTCCTCGCCCCGCGGGGCTCACCCCCACCAGGGCGACCCGGCCCTCGTCGATCTCGACGTCGCCGGGCACGATCTCCCCGTCGACGAGTGCGGCGGCCGCCCCGAGACGCGTCATCCCGGCCCTTCGATCACGAGCCGTCGCGGACGGCGCTCCGCCGGAGCAGGGACGGTGAGGGGGCCGCGGCCCGGCGTGAGCGAGCCCAGGATCCGGCTGCCGCGCGCGCCGGTGCAGCTCGGGAGGGTACCGGCGATGCCGTTCCAGCTGAGGAAGCCGAGGACGGCGAAGGCGTACGCCTCCTTGCTGTCGGGGGGCAGCCCCCAGACGTCAGAGGTGACGACGTCGGCCGGGGCGAGCTCGGCTGCGAGCATCCGCATGAGCGTCGCGTTGCGGACCCCGCCGCCGCTTGCGGTGACGCGCCCGACCGCGAACGGGCGGAGCGCGTCGGCGATCACCCGCGCGACGGCGGCGGTGAGCGTGGCGAGGACGTCCTCGAGCTCGCCGACGGGCGCCCGCGCGAGCGTCTCGTCGAGGTATGGGCGGTTGAAGCGCTCCTTCCCGGTCGTCTTCGGAGGTGACCGCCGGTAGTAGGGATCGTCGAGGAGCACGTCGAGCAGCACGTCGTTCACCCGCCCGCGGGCCGCGAGCGCTCCGCCCTCGTCCCAGCCTGCGCCGTCGCCGTGCCGGCGGACCGCGGCGTCGAGGAGCGCGTTCGCTGGTCCGACGTCGAAGGCGACCGGATCGGTGTCGGGCGTGACGACGGTGAGGTTCGCGATCCCACCGAGGTTGAGAGCCGCCTCCGGCTGCTCCGAGCCGCCGAGGAGGAGCGCGTCCACGAGGCTGACCAGCGGCGCGCCCTGACCTCCCGCGGCGACGTCGCGGACGCGGAGATCGGAGACCACCGGCAGACCGGTGCGTTCGGCGATCCATGCGGGGTTGCCGAGCTGCAGGGTGCCGCGCACCGCTCCGTCCTCCACCCAGTGGTGGACGGTCTGTCCATGCGAGACGACGAGGTCGGCGCGGTCGGTGCTGAGCGCATCGATGCCAGCGGCGCCCGCGTTCGCGAACGTCTGGCCGAGTTCGCTGTCGAGCCTGCACAGCTGCGCCGCGGTCAGGCTGTGGCCGGCCAGCACGCTGTCGAGGAGGTCGCGCACGGCGTCTGGGAAGGGATGCGTCGTGGCCCCCAGCGTCCGGACGCGGATGCTGTCGTCGTGGAGGCGCACGTCGGCGGCGGCGACGTCGACGGCATCCGCGGACGTGCCCGACATGAGCCCGATCACGATCATCGCGGCGGGACGCCGACAGCGGCCCGGACCGCGCCCCCGGCTTCGTCGAGCCGCCGTCGTGCCGTCTCCGCATCGACCCCGGCGGCGATGCTGACGATCGCGGTCTTCACGTCGCCGTCCGCCGCGTCCAGCGCCTCGTCGACCGCGGCCGGACCCGCACCGGTGGCTTCGGCGACGATCCGGCGGGCCCGCTCCCGGAGCTTGTCGTTCGTCGCCTGCACATCCACCATCAGGTTGCCGAAGGTCCTGCCGAGCCGGACCATCGCGACGGTCGAGATCGTGTTGAGCACGAGTTTCTGCGCCGTCCCGGCCTTCAGGCGTGTCGAGCCGGCGATGACCTCTGCACCGACCGGGATCTCGATCGGATGGTCGACCCGGGCGCTGAGCGGCGTGCCGGGGTTGCAACTCACGCCGACGGTGAGGGCTCCGGCCGCGCGCGCCGCATCGACCGCTGCCAGGACGTAGGGGGTGCGGCCGGACGCGGCGATCCCGACGACCGCGTCCCCGTGGTCCACCCCCGACTCGATGATGTCCCGCTCCGCGGCGTCGGTGTCGTCCTCGGCCCCCTCGACCGCGGTTTTCCCGGCGTCGGGGCCACCGGCGAGGAGGGCGACGACACGACCGGGAGCGACACCGAACGTCGGGCCGCACTCTGCGGCGTCGAGCTGCGCCAGCCGCCCCGACGTTCCCGCACCGACGTAGACCAGCCTCCCACCGACCCGCAACCGCTCGACGATCGCGTCGATCGCCGCGGTCAACGGGTCCGTGGCCGTCGCGACCGCGGCGGGGACGGTGGCGTCCTCGCGGTTCATGAGGCGGACGAGCTCGCCGGTCGGGCGCAGGTCCAGGTCGGCGAGGTCGGGGCGGACCTGCTCGGTGAGGAGGTCGCCGACGTCGCGGTCAGCCATCTCGTTCCTCTCCGGTCAGAGCCGCGGTGAGCGCGTCCCACACCGCCTCGGGATCGCGGGTGGCGAGGTAGTCCATGTGCCCGCAGGCCTCGTAGCCCCAGGTCCAGATGTCGTCGACCCCCTCGGCGCGTGCGGCGCGCACGGCGGCGTGGATGTCGTCGCGGTCCTCGGGACCGAGCCCGAACCCTTGGATCCAGATCTGCGGGGTGAGATGGTGGGCGTCGGCGAGGTCACGGACCTTGCGGGCGAAGCGAGCGACGAACGCGGACGCGGGCTGCCCGAAGACCTTCCAGTACGGGTCGGTGGCGATGGTGTCGAGCCCGTCGGCGGTCGCGACCCCAGCCCAGTCGCGCAGGCCGAGACTGCCCTCGACGAGGGGCAGTAGGCAGACGGTGCTGCGTCCACCGCGCGACGACACGTGGGCAACGAGCTCACGCACGAACTCGACCAGGCAGCGCTCGCGGAACGCGACGACCTCGCCGGTCAGCTCGCGCGGCATGTCGCCACCGTGCTCCTCGCGGAACCGCGCCCGGCAGGCGCCACACCGGCAGGCCCAACGGTCCTCGTCGAGGCCGAACCGCTCCGGATGCGCCCAGTGCGGCTCGTCCCAGAAGATCCGGTCCGCTCCCGTCTCGACCGCGGTGTCCGCCCACCGCTTCACGAGCTCGCGGAACGCGTTGCGGTTCAGACAGGCGGCGCCGACGCGGCGGTCGTTGTCGAAGACCTGACCCAGCTCGGGATGGGTGGCGGTGAACAGGCTCTCCGCCTCCCCTCCGAACGCGTGGCCCACCCCCCACGGGCCGATCTGGACCTCGAGCCCGACGTCGTGGGCGGCCGCGACGAGCCGGCCCATCTGCAGGGGGTAGTAGTTGAGGTCGTTCTCGCTCATCGTGTGCAGCACAGCGGTGAAGCCACGCGACGCGAGGTCGTCCATGTCGGCTTCCACATGGCGCAGGATCCGGTTGCCGAAGTACGAGGCGCCGATCGCCACACCGTGCTCCTTGGCTCAGCCTTTGACGGACCCGGCGATCATGCCCTGGGTGAGCCGCCGGTGGACGAAGAGGAAGAACACGACGACCGGCAAGGTGAAGAGCACGCTCGCGGCCATGATCCCTCCCCAATCGATGTGTGCAAGGCCCTCGAACCGCGCGAGCGCGACGGGGAGGGTGTAGGTCTGCTCGTCGGTGATGAACGTGAGCGCGACGAAGAACTCCCGCCACGCAGCGATGAACGCGAAGACGCCGACGGCGGCGAGGCCGGGTCCGGCGAGCGGCAGGACCACCCGGAGCATCGCCCCGACGCGCGTCGCCCCGTCGACCATCGCCGCCTCCTCCAGCTCCTGCGGGATACCGAGGAAGAAGCCGCGGAGGATCCAGATCGACAGCGGCGTCGTGAACGCCATGTAGGTGACGACGAGCCCGAGGAGCGAGTCGAGCAAGCCGAGGTTCCGCATGACGATGAACAGCGGGATGATGAGCGCCGCGATCGGGAACATCTGCGTGCTGAGCACGACGAGGACGAGGTAGCGGCGCAGCGGCAGCTTGAAGCGGGCCAGCGAGTAGCCGGCGAGCGCCGCGACGCTGACGCCCGCGACCGTGGTGGTCACCGCGACGATCAGCGAGTTCCGCAGGTACGTCGCGAAGCCGCGGCGGAGCACGTCGACGTAGCGTTCGAGCACCAGTTCGCTGGGGATGAAGATCGGGGTCGCGGTGAGGATCTCCGGGCGGGGCTTCACCGAGGTGAGGATCATCCACAAGAACGGGAAGACGGCGAACAGGCCGACCGCCACTGCGGAGACGGCGATGCCGACGCGTCCGACCGTCGGGCGGATCACAGCTGCTCGTCCTCGTCTCTGGCGACGCGGATGTACACCAGCGTGAAGACGACGAGGACCACGAACAGCGTGACCGCCAGCGCCGAGCCCATCCCGAAGTTCAGGCGGGTGAACGCCTCCCGGTAGACGGTGACGACGATCACCTCCGTGCGGCGTGCCGGTCCTCCACCGGTCATCACCATGACCTGGTCGAAGATCTTGAAGTCCCAGATCGTCGATATCACGAGCAGGACGAGGATCAGCGGCTTCAGCATCGGAAGCGTGACGTAGCGCAGACGCTTCCACGCGGTGGCGCCGTCGATCTGGGCCGCCTCGTGGACCTCCTTCGGGATCGACTGCAACCCTGCCAGCAGCGAGATCGCGACGAACGGGAACGACTGCCACACGACGACGAGCCAGACGACGAAGAGGGCCGGCACGCGGGCGTTGAACCACGGGTAGCCCGCGAACGTCTCCAGTCCGACCCCGGCGAGCGCCCAGTTCACGATCCCGTACTGGTCGTTGAACATCCACTTCCAGACGATCGTCGCCGCGACCGCGGGCACCGCCCACGGCAGCAGCACCAGGACTCCCAGCAGCACCCGGCCGCGGAACCTCTGGTTCAGCAGCAGCGCAACCGCCAGTCCCAACAGCATGGTCCCGGCGACGGCCGAGAGCCCGAGAAGCGCCGTCTGGACGAAGACCATGCGCAGGTGGCTGTTGCGGAGCAGCTCGATGTAGTTCCCGAGCCCCACGAAGTCCATGTCGCCGGTGACCAGCGACTGCAGCCCGGCGTCGTGGACCGACAGCCAGAAGGTGCGCCCGAGCGGGTAGAGGATAACGCCGAAGATGACGATCACGGCGGGCACGACGAGCACGATCGGCAGAGCCCGGGATTCGAACCACGTCCGGTCCCACCTCGCCTGCGGCGGCGCCGGCCCGCCGGGCCGCCGCAGACGTGGGTCTTGCGTCGGGGTCTGTGCCGGTGCCGACACGGACGTTCCTCAGCCGGCGAAGGCCTCGTTCATGCGGTCCGCGACCTCGTTGAGGGCCTCCTCGACGGTGCGCTCACCTCCAAGGATCTGCTCCATCGCGGTGACGAAGACGCCTTCACCCTCGAGCGTGCCCCACGCGCCCGACGCCGGGTAGGTGCGGGAGTGGTCGCGCAGCTGCTCGGCGAAGGGACTGTACAACGGGTCGTCGAGCAGCCCGGAAGCCTCGATCCCGCTCTCGGTCCCCGGAAGGAAACCGAGTTCCGTCGCGAACTCCGCGACCCGTTCCTCCTCCAGCATGTGGCTGATGAACTGCTGGGCGAGGTCGGGGTTGTCGCTGCCCTCGAAGACGACGAAGTGGCTGCCTCCGGCGAACGCGGCGCGGTTGCCGGCCGGCCCTTCGGGGGTCAGGACCGCCTCGACCTTGCCCTCGAGGTCCGGGGCGCTGGCGAGGATGGCGGACAGATCCCACCCCCCGCCGATCATCATCGCGAAGTCGCCGGCCGCGAAGGCCTCGCGCAGGTCGGCGGAGTTCCACCCCAGCGCGCCTTCCGGAGCCCAGCCACGCTCGAACAGGTCCGCGTAGGTGGTCCAGGCCTCGACCGCCTCGGGCGAGTTGATCCTCGACTCCCATGTGCCGTCTGTCTCGACGGCGATCTCACCGCCCCACTGCCAGATCATCGGCAGGTACAGGTGCGTGTACCCGCCGATCACCCCGAACGGGAAGAGGTCGGTCTGTTCGTCGATCACCTCGCCGGCCCGGACGAGTTCGTCCCAGGTCTGTGGCGGCTCCAACCCGAGATCCTCGAAGACGTCGGATCGGTAGATCAGCGCACGCGCACCTGCGTACCACGGGGCGCCCAGCGTCTCACCCTCGATCGTCCCGCTCTCGACGAGGCTCTCGACGAAGTCCTGCTCGCCGGTCTGTACGGCAGCCAGTGCGCCCATCTCGCCGAACTCCGGCGTCCAGGTGGTACCCATCTCGGCGACGTCCGGCGTGCGGTCACCGGCGATCGACGTGACGAACTGGTCGTGCGCTGCCGGCCAGGGGACGAACTGCAGGTCCACGGTGGCGCCGGTGTCTTGCTGGAAGGCTTCGACCTGGTCGCGGACGATGTTCTCGACCGCCTCCGTGCCCGGCTGCATGATCCAGACCTCGATGCTCCCAGCAGCGGCGTCGCCCTCTCGACCGTCAGGCAGCTGATCGGTGTCCGTCCCCGGCTCGGTGCCGCCACAGGCGGCGAACACCAGCAACAGAGCGGCGATCGCCGCCAGCTTGGGTCGTGTTCGTTCCATCATTCCTCTCCCGTCTGGGACACTGCATGCGTCCCGGTTGGTTCGTTCGTCGGTCGTCTCCCCACTCCGTGACGGTGGAGGAGGAGACGTTCGTGGCAGGTGCGGTCATCGCGCGCGAGCAGAGCCGCGCCGTCGAGCGGATCTCCCTGTGGCGGGGTGACAGCGGCTGTGGGTGCGAGCCGTGCGAGCTGTTCCCGGAAGGGATCGACGAGCAGATCGCGGTTGGAGAAAAGGCCGCCGGCCCACGACACCGCTACAGACCAGGAGGCGGCATCCGATCGCGGTGTGCGCGCCCCGAGCCGTTCGACGGCCGCAGCCGCGCTCCGGGCGAGATCTTCGGCGGCGTGCGTCCAGATCCTCTGTGCGATCTCGTCGCCGGCACGGGCCGCAACCGCCACCGCGTCGCTGAAGCTGGCGACGAGGCGTGCAGGGTTGGTCTCCCCGTGGATACGGGCAGGCAGGTTCTGCAGCGGCCCGAACCGATCCTCGGCGAGCTCGACGAGCACGGTGGGCGCGCCGCGACCATCGCGGCGGGCGAGCGCAGCAGCGAGCCCGGAGCGCCCGATACGGAAGCCGCTGCCGGCGTCCCCCAGCAGGTAGCCCCAACCGTCGACGTGCACCGGCTCGCCGGCGGGGGAGACACCGAGCGTGGCCGCGCCCGTCCCTGCGAGCACGACGACGCCGGGGCGCCCGCCGAGCGCCCCCGCGTGAGCGATCGTCACGTCACTGGCAACGACCGATCTCGCCTGCCCGTGCAGCTCGCCGAGGACCTCGCCGACCCTGTCACGCGTCCTCGACGCCTGGCGCACGCCGGTCAGGCCGAGCGCCGCGCCCTGAACCGGCGGAGGACCCAGACGCTCGGTGAGCCGCCGGAGCGTGTCGACGACCGCCTGCTCACCGTCCAGATCGATGACCGTCACCTCCGTCGCCTCCGTCACGACCTCCCCTGGCGTGCCGTCGACCACGACCACACCGCGGCAGCTCGTCCTGCCGAAGTCGTACGCGACCACAGCGGTCATCGCGAACTCGGCGGCCAGCTGCCGCCCCGACGGCAAGTCGTCACCGACCCCCAGGCTGGCGATGCGATCATGCGTCGCCGCCCTGGTGGAGTCGTACGGGCGGCCGCGGACCTCGCCTCTCGACGGTCACCTTCCCCGGGTTCAGGATGCTCCCCGGGTCGAAGGCATCCTTGACCCAACCGTGCACGTCAACGCCGGTCTGGCCCAACTCGCGCGCCAGGTGAGCGCGCTTGAGGACACCCACACCGTGCTCGCCGGTCACCGTGCCTCCGAGGCGCAGCGCGAGCTCGACGATGTCGTCGAACGCCGCACGAGCCGCTGCCACCCCGGAGACATCGTCGCGGTCGAACACGATCGTCGGATGCATGTTGCCGTCCCCCGCATGCCCGAACGTGCCGATGACCACCCCGCGCGCGGCGGAGATCTGCTCGATGCCGGCCAAGAGGTCCGGGACGCGTGCCGGCGGGACCGCGACGTCGTCGAGGAGCGTCGCACCCTGCCGTTCGAGCGCCTCGTACGCGAACCTGCGGGCTGCCATCAGTTCGTCGGCCTCGTCCCGGTCCGACGACCTGGCGACGAACACGGCCCCAGCACCGCGACAGCACCGTTCGATCGTCTCCAACTCTTCTCCCGCCTCCGCGCCTGCGACGTCGGATTGGGCAACCAGCAGGGCGCCCGTATCCGGGCCGAACCCCATCCGCTTCCACTCGTCGATCGCCTGGATGGTCGTGCGGTCGAGCACCTCGAGCAGTGCGGGCACCGTCCTGCGCATGATCCGGGCGATGGCGTCGCCACATGACGCGAGGGCTCCGAACGTCGCCACGAGCGTGGCGGGAGGGGGACGGCGCGGGCGGAGACGGAGCGTCGCCTGCGTGATGATGCCGAGGGTCCCCTCCGAACCGACGAAGAGCGCGACGACGTCGTAGCCGGCGACGCCTTTGACCGTCCTCCGTCCGAAGCGGGCGACGCGGGCGTCGGCGAGGACGACCTCCAGGCCGAGAACGAAGTCGCCGGTCACGCCGTACTTCACGCAGCAGAGTCCGCCGGCGTTCGTCGCGAGGTTCCCGCCGATCGTGGAGAACTCCCGGCTCGCCGGATCTGGCGGGTACCACAGCCCGTGAGCGGCCACCGCCGCCGCCAGCGCGGAGTTCAGCACTCCCGGTTCGACGACGGCCAAGAGGTTGTCGGGGTCGATCTCGACGATGCGGTCCATCCGCATCAGCGACACGATGATGCATCCGTCTATCGCGTTCGCCGCCCCGGACAGGCCCGAGCCGGCGCCCCGTGGCACCACCGGCGTACCCGACTCGGCGGCGATCCGCACGACCGTCGCCACCTCCTCAGCGTCGCGTGGCAGGACGACACAGGCGGGATCGCCGGCCTCGGTGAGCCCCGCCCGATCGCGCCGATAAGAGCCGAGGACGTCCCGGTCGGAGATGACCGCGTCTGCGGGCAGGACGACGCGGAGATCGTCCACGACGGTCACTGCAACCTCCCGGGCTCCACGCGACCGTAGCTGCTGTGAGTTCCTGACCCCCATCCGAGGTGTGCCAGACCGGGGTCACGTCACAGGAAGAACCGGCCGAAGATCGTGAAGAGCAGGCTCAGCACCACCGAGATCAGCAGCATCGACACGATCGGGATGTAGACCCGTGTGTGTTCCCCTTCGATGCGGATGTCTCCCGGGAGGCGACCGAACCAGGACAAGGCGCCGGACCAGATCAGCACGCCAACGATGACCGCCCCCACCCCCAGGGCGATCACCAGGATTCCGACCGGCCGGTTCACCTGACCGATGCTACGGGCGGGCCGCTGTCGGGCGTGCCGTCGTCGGACGCGCCCGCTCCGGTCACAGCTGCTCAGGTCGTTCGCCGGGTGGCGCCTCGAGCGGGTCGCCGGGGATCGGCCGACCGGAACGCAGCAGACCCAGCGCCTCATCCGGTGGCATGCCGGGCGGTAGCCGGGATCGCACCACCCGCACCGGAACCCCCACCGCCAGCGAGAACGGCGGGACGTCGTGGTTGACCAGGCAGTGGCTGGCGATCACCGAGCCGTCACCGACGTCGACGCCGCGAAGGACCGAAGCCTTCTCCCCGATCCACACGTCACGACCGATGCGGACGGGGGCCTTGACGATGCCTTGGTCCTTGATCGGGACGTCGAGGCGATCGAAGCGGTGGTCGAAGTCAACGACGTACACCCAGTCGGCGATGATGCTGGCGCCGCCGATCTCGATATCGAGGTACGCGTTGACGACGTTGTCACGGCCCATGACCACCTTCTCGCCGAGCGTGAGCTGCCCTTCGTGGGCGCGGAGCTTGTTGTCGTTCCCGATCCAGCACCACGGACCGATCACGAGCCGGCCGTGTCCGGGGCGGGCGTACAGCTCCACCCGCCGACCGGTGAACACCAGACCCTGGAACTCCACGCCGGGGCTGCGGAGTCGGTGCCACAGGTAACGACGGAACAGCTGGCGGTACTGGGCGGTGTACATGCGTCGATGCACCGCGAACCGGATGGCCTGGCGCCATCCCCAACGGGGATAGCGCAGCCGCGGTGGTGGCCGCAACCGCAGGGCGTCAGGCAGGTCCAGCTCGGCTGCGAGGTCGGAGGCCAGCAACGCGACGCGGCGAGTGCTCTCCCGCGCGACCGCTGCGGCGACCGCCAGGTCGACGTGGTGACGTAGCGCCTCGTCGACGACGTCCTGGTCGACGTGCGCTGCGACAGCGTGCGGCTCGCTCATGGTGAAGTCGCCCTGGAGCCCTCAGGCTTTCCGTGCGTGGAGGATGACGTTGTAGAACAGGTCACGCGGCACGACCCGCGACAGCAGCCGTTCGTCGAACGTTTGCAGGCGGAGGAACGTGCGGTAGGCCCAGTGGGCCCAGCGCGACCCGAGCTTGCCGGGGGCCGTGGACCCCTCGATCGTGCGCACCGCCCAACCGAACCAGTTGGCGGTGAGATCCTCGGTGACCGTCCGGACGTCGACGAAGCCGGCGTCGTGGGCGATCTGCTCCACGTCACCGGGCGCGAAGGTGTGCAGGTCGACCTCCCACTCCAACGCGGACACGTCCGAGTCGCCGTCGAACTCACCGTGGTCCTCGCCGGTGTGACCGGACGGGCGGCGCCACGACCGCAGTGGCGGCAGGGCCGTGACCGTCCGGAACCCCAGGTAGGTTCCCCGCTTCACACGCCGAAGGATCCTGTCCCCCCACAGGCTGGGTTCGCCGGCGACCACCAGCGACCCTCCGGGCTTGAGGATCCGGTACGCCTCGCGGATGGCCGCCGCGGGATCGGGCAGGTGGTGCAGGAACGCGTGGCCGATCACCAGGTCGAAGCGCTCGTCGGCGTAGGGCAGTGCTTCGGCGTCCCCGTGCGCCGCCACGACCTGCAGGCCGTGCTCTGCGGCGTTGCGGACGCACTCGGCCAGCATCCCCTGCGAGATGTCGGTGACGTGCACGTCGCGCCCGACGATCCCGGCCTGCCACAGGTTGATCACGAAGAACCCTGTCCCCGCGCCGACCTCCAGGACGTGGTCGAACCGCCCGCCGTCGGGGATGGCCTTGCGGAATCGCTCACGGGAGTAGGAGATGCAGCGCTCGTCGTAGGAGATGGAGAACTTCGCGTCGTAGTTCCGCGCCTCCCAGTCGTGGTAGAGGGACTGCTTGTCCTTGATGCTCATCTGGGAGACGTCCCGGCGGGTGCCGGTCCGGTTGACGGCCATGGTCCCTCCACGTTGCCTGTTGCCTGTCGCACTACCGTCCGGTGAACTCGCCCTTCCCCGGCCCCTGCTCGATGAAGCTGCGCACGCCGATCCGCGCATCTTCGCTGGCGAAGCACTGCGCGAACAGTGACGACTCGAGCCGCAGGCCCTCCTCGAGCGGCATCTCGACGCCGTCGCTGATCGCCTGTTTGGCCAGCCGCAACGCGTAGGGGCCGGCGGCGAACCCGGCCGCCGCCGCCACCGCCGCGTCGTAGAGCTCGCCGGCGGGGTACACCCGGTCGACCAGCCCCCAACGCTCCGCCTGCTGCGCGGACAGACTGCGTCCGGAGTAGATCAGGTCCTTGGCCCGCGACAGGCCGATCAGACGCGGTAGACGCTGGGTCGCGCCGGCGCCGGGGATCAACCCGAGCATGATCTCCGGTTGGCCCAGCGTGGCGTCGTCGGCGGCGTACCGGAAGTCGCATGCCATCGCCAGCTCGCACCCGCCACCCAGGGCGTAGCCGTGCACCGCGGCGATCGTCACCTTCGGCAGCTGCTCCACCGCGGCGAGGCTGTCGCGCAGCAGCGGCCCCAGCTCGTCTCGGGCGGTGCGGACGTCCAGGCCGGGGAACTCCTTGACGTCGGCCCCGGCCGCGAAGACGTTCGGGCCACCCCACACCACCACCGCTGCGACGTCGTCGCGGTCACGGGCTTCCCCGGCTGCCTCGGCGAGCTCCCGCCAGACCTGCCGGCTCAGCGCGTTCATCTTGGGGCGGTCCAGGCGGATGATCCCCACCCGACGCGCTGCGTCGACCTCGAGCGTCACGTAGTCACCCACGACGAACCGATCGTCTCCGGCGGCGAGCGAGGCGTCGCGCGCCGGTCCGCGGTGCGTGCTGCCCCGACCGGTCGCGCTGTTGCAGCACGAGTTGAATCGAGCGTCGATCCGCCTGGCGTAGCCTCTCGTGCAAACGTGCCGAGGAGTGTAGAGGAGCGGTCGGGTGCACGAGCCGTGAACCGCGAGACCCTCCTGGCCCTCGCGGGCGGGTTCGGCGCCGGGTTCCTCGCCGGTTTGTTCGGCATCGGCGGCGGTGTGCTGCTGGTCCCGGTGCTGGTGCTGCTGCTGCACCGCCCGCAACACGTCGCGCATGCCACGTCGCTGCTTGCGATCGTGATCCCCGCCGCGGTCGGTGCCACCCGGTTCGCGTTCGACGGGGCAGTGGCCTGGTTGGGGGCCGCGACCGTGGCGGTCGGGGCGGTGGCTGGGGTCCAGGGCGGGGCGTGGCTGATGCCACGCGTCCGGGAGCGACGGCTGCGGTGGCTGTTCGCGGGGTTGCTCGCGGTGATGGCGGTCCGGCTGCTGGTGTTCGGCTCGTCCGAACCGGCCGGCGGGGGCGCTGTGGTGGACGTCGCTTGGTCGTCGCTCGCCGCGCACCTCGTCCTGGGCTTGGTCACCGGCGTTGTGTCGGCCCTGCTGGGCATCGGCGGCGGTGCGATCATCGTGCCGGCGCTGGTGATCCTGTTCGGGTACGGCCAGCACCTGGCCGAGGGCACGTCGTTGGCGATCATCCTGCCGACCGCGGCACTCGGTGCGGTCACCCACGCCCGTCGCGGCTACACCGATTGGCGCGCGGGACTCCAGCTGGGCATCGGCGGGATGATCGGCGCGCTGCTCGGCGCGGAGCTCGCCCTGGCGCTCCCGGCACCGGTGCTGTCGCGAGCGTTCGCCGTGCTGCTGGCAGTGGTCACGGTCCTGCTCGTCCGTGAGGCTCGGTCGGAGTCGGAGGACGACGAGCAGCGCCCAGACGCGGAGGGCGACGCGGCCGACCGGGTGTCTGTCCGCCCGCTCAGCCCGGAGCTGACGGATGCGTGGCTGGGCTTCCTCGACCGTGAGGCGTTCCCGGATGGACACCCGTGGGCGGGTTCCTACTGCGCCTACGACACCTTCCCGGGGCCGGCCGACGAGTTCGATCCGAGCGACGCCGCCCGCAACCGCGCCCGCATGCAGCGACTGGCCGAGGTCGGCCTGGTCCGGGGATGGGTGGCGTTCGACCGCGGCCGCGCGGTCGGGTGGTGCCACGCCACGTCGCGCGTCGAGCTGCCACACCTCAAGGTCCCGGCGCCGCTGCCCGCGCGCACGCAACGAACCGCGGTCGTCGCGTGCCTCGTGGTGGCGCGCGACGGACCCGGGCGGGGCGTCGCGCACCGGCTCCTCGACGCTGCCGTCGACGCGTTCGAGCGTCAGGGGTTCAACACGGTGGAGGCGTACCCGCCGCGATCCGACGACTCACCCGAGCGGCTGTACCGGGGCGATCTGGTGTTCTACGAAGACGCCGGCTTCGACGTGGTCGTGGAGCTCGACGACCACTACGTCGTGCACAGGCCTCTCGGCGACAGCGACTAGGGCGGAGGCGAGGTCGTCGCCAGCGGGGAGCGCGGTGTGATGCCGGCGAGCGCCCACGCGTCGCTGACGTCAGGCGCGGAGGTCCACGGCCCGCCGAGCGCCTCCTGGAGCGTCTCGTTCCCGCCGGAACGCAGCCGCGTCGCCGTGCGGGCCGCCAACGACAGCGGGGTTATGCCGACCCGACGCAGGTAGTCGCCCAGCGGGACCACCTCCGGCCCGTCGGCGGCCACGACGATGTGGCGGTCGCCGACCAGGTCGCGACGTTCGTCCAGCGCGGCCAGCAGGTCCACCAGGTCCTCGACCGCCACCGGTGCGACGGCGTTGTCCAGGGCGGAACGGCCCAGCGGCGTCCGGACCAACGTCGCGCGCAGCTCCCCGGTGTCGACCAGCGACGGCCGCACGATGACGCTCGGGAAGTCCACTGCCTCGACGACCGCCTCGGCCTCGCCGGCCACCGTGCGGACCCGGTCCGGCGCGTTGGGATCGGGCCCCGGCAGCGACACGGCGATGAGCCGTCGGACGCCGGCCCCGACCGCGGCAGCGACCACCGTGGCGGTCTCCTCCAACAGCTGCTCGGGGATGTCGACGTCGAGGCGGACAGCGAAGTGGACCACGGTGTGGACCTGCTCCATGGCGGTCTCGAGGTGGCCCTCGTCGAGCAGGGATCCGGAGGCGCAGACGGCGCCGGCCTGGCGCAGCAGCGCCAGCGGGGCGTCGGGGCCACAGTACGCACGCACTTCCCCGCCGGTCGCGGCGATGCGGTGCACGAGCGCCTGCCCGACGGCGGTTTCCGCGGCCGTGATCAGGACCGGCACGGTCAGCCTCCTTGACGCGCGAGGATGGAGAACGTCTGTGGGACGCGGCACTGGAGCTGGTCGGGCACGTTGGGGAATGCGTCCCAGTAAGCCTGGGGGTGCTCTCCGAGGTGGACGATGCGCATTCCCGCGGCGGTGATGGCCGCGAACAGGTCCGCGAAGGTCCACAGCCGATCGTGGGCCACCAGCGCCTCGTCAGCGGGGATTCCCAGGTGGTCGACGAAGCTCTGCGAGAAGCCGTACCCGGCAGACGAGCCGTGGAAGTAGTCGACGCCGCTGTAGGCCAGGTGGTCGGCGTCGGCGTCGAACAGGTGGCTCGCCGGGTGGTCGTCGAACAGGCTCAGCCACCCGCCGGGGGCCAGCAGCCGGGCCACCACCCGCGCCCATCCGTCCAGGTCGTGCAGCCAACCGATGGCGCCCCGTCCGGTGTAGACCAGGTCCGCGCTGCCATCCAGCTCCCGCGGGGCGTCGAGCACGTCACAGCAGTGGAACCTCGCGGCGGCGGCGAGCGCCGCGGCCTTGCGGCGTGCGTTGCGGACGTGCGCCTCGGCGATGTCGATGCCGACGACCCGCCGGACCCCTTCGTTGAGCAGCGAGAGGGTGTCGCGCCCGGATGCGCACTGCAGGTGGACGGCGAACTTGCACCACTCGGTGAGCGGACCGGCGTGTTGGGTCAGAAGGTCCCGCTCGATGCGATGCACGGTGCTGGCGCCGCTTGCAAGCAACGCGATGTCGTCGTCGACCTGGTCGGTGTCGTGCGCTGCGGCTCGCTCCCAGCTGGCCTTGTTGGCGACGTGGCGACGGTGGATCTCCGCCGGGCTGGAGGCGGCGTCCTCCTCCCACCACTCCACGGGCACGGCGTCTGGATCCACGCCTACAGACGCGCAGGCTCGGTATAGGTGCCCCAGACGTCCTGCAGCGCCTTGGAGATCTCCCCCACCGTGCAGTCGACCCGGACAGCGTCCATGATCACCGGCACGAGGTTGTCGTCGGCCTGCGCTGCCGCCCGCAGCCGGTCCAGCGCGCCCGCGACCGACCCGTGGTCGCGGGCTGTGCGGACCTCGGCGACCCGCTGGCGCTGGGCCCGTTCGACCTCGTGAGAGATGCGCAGGATCTCCGACTCGTCGAGGTCGGTGGGGTCGGTGTAGGCGTTGACGCCGACCATCACGAAGTCACCCTTCTCCATCCGCTGCTGGAACACGAAGGCGGCGTCGGCGATCTCCGACATGAACCAGCCGTCGTCGATCCCGCGCAGGATGCCCTCCACCATCGACCCGTCCGGGCTGCTCTCCTCGATGCGGCGGAAGTACTCCTCGGCGCGGCGCTCGAGCTCATCGGTGAGCGCCTCGACGTACCATGAACCGCCCAGCGGATCGATGACGTTGGTCACGCCGGTCTCCTCGGCGAGGATCTGCTGGGTGCGCAACGCGACCTTGGCGGCGTGGTTGGACGGCAGCGCCATGACCTCGTCGAGCGCGTTGGTGTGCAACGACTGCGTGCCACCGAGGACGGCCGCCAGCGCCTCGATCGTGGTCCGCGTGATGTTGTTGTCGGGCTGCTGCGCGGCGAGCGACACGCCGGCCGTCTGGGTGTGGAACCGCATCAACATGGCGCGCTGATCACGTGCGCCGTAGCGCTCCTTCAGCCAGCGTGCCCAGATCCGCCGCGCCGCGCGGAACTTGGCGATCTCCTCGAAGAAGTCGATGTGGGCGTCGAAGAAGAAGCTGAACCGCGGGACGAACACGTCGACGTCGAGGCCGCGCTGCTGGCCGAGTTCGACGTACGCGAACCCGTCGGCGAGCGTGAACGCGAGTTCCTGCGCGGCGGTCGAGCCGGCCTCGCGGATGTGGTAGCCGGAGATCGACACCGGGTGGTACCGCGGCACCCGTTCGGTGCAGAACTCGATCAGGTCACCGATCAGCTTGAGGTGCGGTCGCGGGGGGAACAGCCACTCCTTCTGGGCGATGTACTCCTTGAGGATGTCGGTCTGCAGGGTCCCGCCCAGCTGATCGAGGGTCCAGCCTTGGCGCTCGGCGACGACGGCGTACATGCAGAACAGGGTCACCGCAGGGGCGTTGATGGTCATGGAGGTCGTGATCTCGCCCAGCGGCAGGCCGTCGAAGAGGCGCTCCATGTCGCGGACGCTGTCGATCGCGACCCCACAGTGGCCGACCTCGCCCAGCGCGCGCGGGTCGTCGGAGTCCAGCCCCATCAGGGTCGGCATGTCGAACGCGACGGACAACCCGTGCTGGCCGGCGTTGACGAGGTCGTGGTAGCGCCGGTTGGTCTGGGTGGCGTCGGCGAACCCTGCGAACTGGCGGATGGTCCATCTGCGTCCGCGGTACATCGAGGGGTACACGCCGCGGGTGTAGGGGTACAGGCCGGGATAGCCGATGCGGTCGGCGTCCAGCGTGACGTTGTGCGGGCCGTACACGGGCTCGAGCGGGACCCCCGAGATGGTCTGGAACGGTCCGTCACGTTCCGGGCTGGTGGCGTACCGTTCCCGCCAGCGTTCGTACAGCTCATGCCAGCGCGGCTCGGCCATGTGCCGGGTTCCTCTCGTCGCGAGGCCCGCTGGACCGCAACACCGCCAGTCTGCCACGCCGCCGCGGCCCCGCACATGCCGTCAGCTGCCCGTCTCGTCCTGATCCGGGTCGGGGGCCTGCGATCGCTGACTGAACGACGTGCCTCCCGCAGCGTCGGGGTCGTCCACGACCTCGTCGGGGTGGGTGTCGGGCGTGGTGCTCCGCCCGAGCTCCACGCCGCAGTTGTCGCAGTAGTGGGTGGCGGGGGGGTTGTCGTACCCGCAGTTGACGCAGATCACTCCGGACTCCTGGCCGTGTCGCCGCACGTGGTCTCTGACGGTAACCGCCACGTGGCGGGGTGCCAGGCGCCGGCTACGGTCCACCGTCGCGACGACAAGGCGATCGGTGCGGGGAGCAGTGGATGCCCGAACACGACCCCCAGCAGCAAGCCCGACAGCACGCCGCCCCCCTGCTGGGCGACATGCCGACCGACGAGCTGCGGCGGCACGGCCGCGCGGCGCTCGATTGGGTCGCCGACTACCTCGACCGGGTCGGTGACCTGCCCGTCCTGCCCCGCGTCGGCCCGGGCGACATCCGCCGCCGGCTGCCGTCGTCACCGCCGGTCCGCGGCGAGCCGGTGGAGGCGATCCTCGCCGACCTCGACCGGTTGCTGGACGGCGTCACCCACTGGAACCACCCACGTTTCTTCGCCTACTTCGCGATCACCGGATCGGGCCCCGGGATCCTGGCCGAGCTGGTGACCGCCGCACTGAACCTCAACCCGATGCTGTGGCGGACCGCCCCGGCCGCCACGGAACTCGAGCAGGTCGTCACCGACTGGCTCCGGCAGCTGCTGGGCCTGCCCAGCGCGTTCCGTGGCGTGATCTTCGACACCGCCTCGACGTCCACGCTGGTCGCGTTGGCCGCCGCACGCGAGCGGGAGCTGCCAGGCGTGCGTGAGACCGGCCTGGCGGGCGTGGCGGTGCGCGGCCGGGTGTACGCGTCCGGCGAGGTCAACGCGTCGGTGGAGAAGGCGCTGATCACGCTCGGCCTCGGTCGCGACGGGCTGCGCACCGTCGCGACCGACGCGGCGTTCCGGATGCAACCGGGAGCGTTGGCCGAGGCCATCGACGACGACGTCCGCGCCGGGTGGCTCCCGCTGGCGGTGGTGGCCACGGTCGGGACGACGTCGAGCACGAGCATCGACCCGCTGACGGCCGTGGCGGAGGTTTGCCGCCGGCACCGGGTGGGAGCCGACCCGATCTGGCTGCACGTCGACGGGGCGTACGGCGGCATCGCGGCGGTCGCCCCGGAGCTGCGCCACGTCCTCGACGGGGCGTCGCAGGCCGACTCGGTCGTCGTCAACCCGCACAAGTGGCTGTTCACCCCGATCGGCTGCAGCACCCTTTACGTTCGCGACGTGGGCGCGCTCAAGCGGGTGTTCAGCCTGGCGCCCGTGTACCTGCGCACCGACGACGGCGTCGAGGACTACACGGACTGGGGCTTCCAGCTCGGCCGGCGGTTCCGGGCACTGAAACTGTGGATGGTGCTGCGCTACTTCGGGGCCGACGGCTTGGCAGCGCGGATCCGCGAGCACGTCCGGCTGGCGCAGCTGGTCGCCGACTGGGTCGACCGCCACGACCGGTTCGAGCGGGTCGCGCCGGTGCCGTTGTCGACGGTGTGCCTGCGGGCGCGGTACGGGGTCGACCCGGTCGAGGAGGATCGCCGCAACGGGGCGCTCCTCGACGCGGTGAACGCCTCCGGCACTGCGTTCCTGTCTCACACACAGCTGCGCGGGCGCGCCGTCCTGCGCATCGCGATCGGGAACCTGCGTACCACCGAGGAGGACGTGCGCGCCACCTTGGAAGTCCTGGAGCGGGAAGCGGAACGGCTGGTCGGATGACGGCCGGCCGCTTCCGGGTCGGGTTCACGTGGGCGGCGACCACCGGGCCGGGCGGTCACCGACCCGCGACACAACTCCGCGTCGCTCGAGCAGGAGCAGGTGTGCGTGGACCTCGGCGACGGCCATGCGCCGCATGAAGCCCTCGATGCGGTCCCACGGGCGGGACCACGACAGGCGCTGTGCCATCTCCCAGGCGGTCTGGGCGCCGGCCGCGGCGATGTCGGTGATCTCGGCGAGGCGCTGCTCGTGGTGGCGGAGCAGCTCGTCGACGCGCGCCGCCAGGCCGTGGAAGCGCCACTCGTGCGCTGGCAACGCCAGGACGTCACCCTCGCCACGGACCCGTTCCAGCGAGCTGAGGTAGTCCCCCAGCGGGTCGGGGCCCGACTGCGGGTGGTAGGACACGTTGGGGGTGATGCGCGGCAGGACGTGATCGCCGGTGAACACGATCTGCAGCCGGTCCTCACGGAAGCACAGGTGGCCCGGCGAGTGGCCGGGGGTGTGGATCGCGGTGAGCTCCCAGCCCGGCAGCTCGACGCGGGCTCCGTCTTCGATCAGGATGTCGGGCTCGGCGAGCGCGACGAACGGGCGGACCTCGACGCTGGCGGTGGCCAGCACGCCGACCTCGTCGGAGGGGACGCCGGCCTCGACCAGGACGTCGCGGGTTGCCTCGACGAGGTCGTCGATGTGGACGTAGCGGTCGGCCAGCAGCGCGGCGTCGGCCGGGTGCAGGCCCACCCAGCACCCGGACGCGTCCCGGACCCGCCCGGCCAGCCCGTAGTGGTCGGGGTGCAGGTGGGTGACCAGGACCCCGGCCACGTCTGAGACGGTCGCCCCGACCCGGGCCAGGCCCGCGCCGAGCGCGTCCCACGCCTCGGTGGTGTCCCATCCGGCGTCGATCAGGACCAGGCCGTCACCGACCTGCAGCGCGTGGACCAGGACGTAGCGCAGCGGGTTGATCGGGATGGGGACCGGGATCACCCATACTCCCGCGGCGACCTCGTCGACCGGTGGCAGGGGGACGCTGCCCGCCTGTGCGCCCACCACGGTCCCTGTCGCCGCCGACCGTGCCGTTGTAGCACCGCGGTCGAGAAGCGGTCAGGCCTCCAACGCGTCGAGGAGCTGGTCGGCGGCCGCGTATGGGGTCAGGTCGCGCGCCGCGACCTTGTCCGCGAGCGTGTCGAGGAGGGGGTCGGTCGCGCCAGCGGCCGTCGCGATCCGTTCACGGACCTGTGCGACCGCGATCTCGCGGATGGTCTGGCGGGCCCGTTCGCGGCGCCGCACGTCGAGGATCCCGTGGTCGACGAGGTAGCGGTGGTGGCGTTCGAGGGCGCCGGCGAGCTCGGCGATCCCCTCTTCGCGGACCGCGACCGTGCGAACGATCGGGGGCATCCATCGGTGTTCGTCCGCGGCGTCGGTCGAGAGCTCGTGTCCGAGTTCGAGCATGCCGCGCAGCTCGGATTCGGTCCTGCCCGCCCCGCCGTGGTCGGCCTTGTTGATCACGAAGACGTCAGCGACCTCCAAGATGCCGGCCTTCGCCGCTTGGATGCTGTCGCCCATCCCCGGGGCGACGCACACCACGGTGGTGTCCGCGGTGGCGGCGACCTCGACCTCGGACTGGCCGACCCCGACCGTCTCGATGATCGCGACGTCGAAGCCGGCCGCGTCGAGGACCAGGACGGCCTGGGGGGTCGCGAACGCGATCCCGCCCAGGTGTCCGCGGGCCGCCATCGACCGGATGAACACCCCCGGATCGGCGTAGTGCGACTGCATCCGGACGCGGTCGCCGAGGAGCGCCCCGCCCGTGAACGGCGAGGACGGGTCGATGGCCACGACCGCCACCGTCTGCCCCCGCGACCGCAGCTCCGCGGCCAGGCTGTTGGTCAGGGTCGACTTGCCCACACCCGGCGACCCGGTGATCCCGATTACCCGTGCGTTCCCGGTCCGCGGGTGCAGCGCCTCGACCACGTCGCGCAGGACGTGCGGACCGCCGTCCTGAACCAGGGTCAGCAACCGGGCCAGGGCACGGCGTTCCCCCTTGTCAAGGCCCTCGACCAGGTCTGCGACGTCCGTCGAGGTCACCCGCTACGAGATGGCCGGGTCGTGACCGGTGGCTTCGACCACCAGCGCGTCCCCCTGTCCGCCGCCGCCGCACAGCGCTGCGACGCCGCGTCCACCGCCGCGGCGGGCCAGCTCAGCCAGCAGCGTGATCGTGATCCGGGCGCCGGTCGCGCCGATCGGGTGGCCCAGAGCGACCGCGCCGCCGTTGACGTTGACCCGGTCATCGTCGAGGCCGAGGTCACGGACGCACTGGATCGCGACCGCTGAGAACGCCTCGTTGATCTCGTACAGGTCGTAGGCGGCCGGGTCGTCGGCCAGCCGCTCGGAAACCGCCGCGATGGCCCGGCTGGGCTGGTTGTGCAGCGAGCTGTCGGGGCCAGCGACCGTCGCCCAGCCCTGCACCGTGCCCAGGGTGCTGAGGCCAAGCTCGTCGGCCTTGTCGCGTGATGTGAGGACAAGCGCCGCAGCACCGTCCGAGATCTGCGACGCGTTCCCGGCGGTGATCGTGCCCTGCTGACTGAAGGCGGGGCGCAGACCCGCCAGGCGCTCGGCGGTCGTGCCAGGTCGCATGCCCTCGTCCTGCTCGACGATCACGGCCTCCCCTCGGTTGCCGCGGCCCGCGGGGACCTGCACCGAGATAACCTCGTCGGCGAAGAAACCCTCCTTCCAGGCGGTCACGGCCCGCTCGTGCGACCGGGCGGCCCACTCGTCCTGCGCCTGGCGGTCGATCTGCAGCCGCGTGTTCACGTCGTCGCTGGCGGCCCCCATGCTGACGTGCTCGAAGGGGTCGGTCAGCCCGTCCCACATCATCGCATCGACCAGGGCCCCGTCACCCATGCGGTACCCGAAGCGGCCCTGGGGCAGCAGGTACGGGGCGTTGGTCATCGACTCCATCCCCCCGGCGACGACCACGTCGAAGTCACCGGCGCGGATCAGCCGGTCCGCGTCGGCGATGGCGGTCATCCCCGACAGGCACACTTTGTTGACCGTCACGGCCGGGGTGGTCATCGGCACGCCGGCTTCGACCGCGGCCTGCCGAGCCGTGATCTGTCCCTGGCCGGCCTGCAGCACGTGACCCATCACCACGTAGCCGACCTGTTCGGGGGCGACGCCGGCCTTGCGCAACGCCGCGTCGATCGCGATGGCACCGAGGTTCATCGCCGACAGTGGCGTGAGGCCACCGTTGAACCTGGCGATCGGGGTGCGGGCGTAGCCGACGATGACGGTTGGGTTGCTCACAGGCCGTTCTCCTGGCGTGGGTGCCGCGCCATCGTACGCGGGAGCGCACAGCGCCTCCCGCAAGCGGCCAGCTGGACGACCCGGCGGTTGGCGGACGTCGGCGGCGAGCCGGCAGGATGAGCGCGGGTCGATCGGAGGGTGCCTGTGGAGCTGACCCGCATCGAACAGGTTGCGTTCGCGGTCGACGATCTCGACGTCGCCATCGCGCTGTGGGAAGGGGTGTTCGGGGCGGAGCTGGAAGGTCGCGAGGTGATCGAAACGGACCTGGTGGAGGAGGCGATGCTCCGAGTGGGCGACGGCTACATCCAGCTGGTGGCGCCGACCAGCGAAGGTTCGACCGTTGCACGGTTCCTCGACCGCCACGGCCCCGGGATGCACCACGTCGCCTTCGCCGTCCCCTCCGTCGCCGACGCGCTGGCCGAGCTCAGAGACGCCGGGGTCCGTCTGATCGACACCGTCCCGCGCCGTGGCGGCGGGGGGCACACCGTCGCGTTCGTCCACCCGGCGAGCACAGGCGGCGTGCTCGTCGAGCTGGTCGAGGATGGGCAAGCCAGCGAGCAGCCGGCCACCTCGTGACCGTCAGCGCCACCGTCATCATCCCCGCGTACAACGAGGAGACGACGATCGGTGACGTGATCGACGCGGCGAAGTCCGCGGGACTCGTCGAGGAGGTCATCGTCGTCGACAACGGCTCGACGGACGCGACGGCCGAGGTGGCCCGCCGGCACGACGCTCGCGTCGTCACCGAGTCGCGCGCCGGAAAGGGACGCGCGATGGTCGCTGGTGTCGCCGCCACCGACGCCGACGTGATCTGCTTCCTCGACGCCGACCTGGTCGGTCTGCGTGCCGATCACGTCGACCGGCTGATCGGGGCGGTGTCGATCGGCGGGGCGGGCATGTCGCTGGGGCTGTTCGACCGCGGTCCGGTCGCGAACTGGTTCTTCCTGCACGTGCTCCCGAAGCTGACCGGCGAACGGGCCATGAAACGCGACCTGTTCGAGTCGCTGGAACCCGAGGACATCGTTGGGTACGAGGTCGAGGCGACGCTCAACTCGCGGGCGGTGCAAATGGGGCTCGACATCGACGCGTTCGTCCTCGACGGGATGTTCCACCGCACCAAGGAGCAGAAGGAGGCCACGCGTGCCCGCGGCTGGGCGAAGAAGATCGGGATGCTGGCCACCGCCATGGGGGCATACGTTGCGTACTGGACGGTGCGCCGCTACCGCAGCTAGAGACGCAGGTGGTCGGCGTGGCGTCAACGGACCGGTGCCAGCGCCATCTCGCCCGCGCTTTCGTCGCTGGCCCAGTCGGGGTCCAGAGCCGGGGCGCGCAGCATCGCGCCCCGCCCGTCCCACCGCCAGCCCAGCACCGGCTGGTCGCCGTCCCATGTCAGCCGGTAGCTCAGCCGCCCGGCGTAGGTCGGGGCGTTGGAGACCTCGACCTCCTCGCCACGCCACTCCGGCGGCAGGACCCCGAGGAGCGCCACCGACCCGTCAGGCTGCTCACGGAGCAGCATGGCGCGCACGAAGGTCAGGAAGTCCGCCGCGGCCCACCCGTGGTGTCCGTCGCCGATGCATCCCCCGGCCAGCTGCGGGTGGATCGCCTCCGGCCACGTGAACGTCGGCGTGGCCGCATCCATCAGCCACTGCAGCCGCCGCCAACCGCGTATGTCGCCCCGTTCGAGTTCGACGAACGCCAGTTGCAGGGTCAGGTAGGTGCCGAGGCCGGTGTGGGAGATCTGCTGGTAGAAGGCATCCCCGATGCAGAAGTTCTCACGGACGATGCGCAGCGTCCCCTCGATCAGCGGGTCGTCGGCCGCGATCAGCCCCAGAGGGACCGACGCGGCCAGGGACCCGACCATGCCCGCATCGATGCCTCGGTAGGGCCCGGCGGGGATGAACGGATGCTCGCGATCTGCGTGCCGGCTCGCCCAGGTGATCGACGCGAGGATGTCGCGCCGATAGCGGTGCGCTGCCGCCTCGATGCGGGTCGCAGCGTCGGGCTGGCCGAGGACGCGTGCGATCTCGGCACCGTCGATCAGCCCGCGCAGACCCCAGAAGTCGTCCCAGTAGTAGTAGTCGAACGGCCCAAGGTGCTCCGCGGAGACCCCGGCAGGGAGCAGACCCTGCACCCCCCGCGGAGCAGGGGCACGTGTCATCCCCCGACGGGTCCGTGACCTCACCCCTTGCCGTGTGCGCTCGATCCAGTTCACGCCTGCCCGCACGGCAGGCTCCAGCTCGCGCAGCAGGTCGTCGTTCCCGGTGAGGCGATGGTGCTCAGCGATGGCGTGGATGGCTGCGCCGTTGGCGTCCCACTCGCGCCACTGGCTGTAGAAGAAGCCGTCGCTGCGCTGCCGTTGCGGGTAGGTGTGCAGGACGTCCTCGACCTCCTCGTGGAAGCCCCACCGGTCGAGCGCTCCGAGCTGGTAGGCGGCATCGCGGAACCAGAAGCGGTGGTAGGTGGACGGCCCCGCGGTGATGTCGCCCGGGTCGTGCAGGATCAGCTGGTAGGCGCGGTTGGCGTCGACCGCGCTCTGCAGCTCCGGGTCCGGCAGCCGGACACGAAGTCCACGGTCGAGGGTCCCCGCCCACCGGCTACGGACGACGTCCACACGTGCGGCGCGATGCAGGCGGTTGTCGGGGACACGCACCGTACGCCGCGGAGGGAGGGGAACCAGCACGTGGATCCGCTCCCCGGCCGGGACGTCGTACACGACCGCCGCCTGGGCGAGCCCGGCCGGGTCGTCGACGCGCTGGGGCACGGTCGAGGTCGCCCTGCCCCGGACCAGCGTGTGCAGGCTGTCGCCGAGGTGGTAGCCGGACGCCACGTTCGCGACCGGCCGCCACGGCAACAGCAGCGCCACCTCAGCGTCGGCGCGCAGCTGGCGGGCCTCGACCTCGATGGACTGCACCACCGCGAGACCCTCGGGGTTGTACGGCCGCACCGCGAAGGCCACCTCGAGCGCCGCATCCGACCGGTTGGTGACCTCCACGACGGCGAACTCCTCGCCTTCGACGCGGGTCGCCCAGGCCCGCTGGCGGGCCTGCCCACCGGCGACCGCGATGCTCGTCTCGACGACCGGCAGGTCGTCGACCAGCCTCTGGGTCACGTCGGTCTCGCGGCTGGGCAGGTGCCAACCCGCCGAGGATCGCACCCACCAGTCCACCGACCAGCTGTCGTGCCTGGGGGTCACCAGCCCGGCGGGATCGACCACCGCCTCCCACGGCGAGTTGGGGTTGCCGATCGCGGTCCAGTTGCGGTGGGTGACGTTCGCGGCGAACGGCAGGTGACCGCGCGGCACGAACGACGGCGACTCGGGGTCGAGCTGGCGTTCGAGCCAGTACGGCCACAACCAGTCCGGGCGGATCTGGGCGGCGCTCCGCGTCCGCAGCGCCCGAACCAGCGTCCGGGCGCCCACGGGGAGCATCTCGGCGGGTGGATGCATCTCCAAGCGCTCGCCGAGGCGCTGGAACGTGGACAGGTGGCGCAGGATGTCGTCGCCGATCCGGAAACGTCTCGCCAAGCGCCGCAGCACCGCCCCGCGCCAGTCCACGTTGATCCCTCCTGGCCGACCTCGCCACCTTCTCGCAGCTCGCCTCGCTGCGCCACCGTCCACGCCGTCCCATCGGCGCGAACGCGCATGTAGCTGGTTGGTAGCCTCGTTGGCGAGGGCAGCGACGGAAGGGAACCCACACGGTGAGTTGGGGGACGACGGAGGCGACGACGAGTACGGTCGCCGTCCGCGATCTGGATCTCGCCCAGGCTCTCGACGACCACTTCCGTCTCCAGGTGCTGGCGTTCGGCCACGTCACCCCGTCCGGGGATGGCGTCGTCTCCGACCACGCCGTCATGGCCCAGTGTGGGGGGCCGTCGGTCTTCAACCGTGCGACCGCGCTGGACCTGGAGCAGCCCGACCTCGCCGTCGCTGAGGTGCAGCACTTCTTCGGCGACCTGCCACACACCCTGTGGCTCCGTGATGATCGTGTCGACGAGGACGTCGACCGCCTCCTGCGCACGCGCGGGTACGTGCCTCTGACGCCGGTCTCGGGCATGGCCCTCGAGCTGCCTGCCTCCGACCTACCGGTCCGAGACAGCCACCGGGTTCAGCTACTGACCGATCCGTCGCTGGCGGAACGGCTCGCTTCGGTCGCCAGCACGAGCTTCGGCTTCGGTCGCAGCGATCGGCTGGTGTTCGAGGACCTCGCGCGCAACGTGCTGCGCCACGCCCGCCCGTACCAGCACGGGGCGGTGTACGGCGCCCCCTACGGGTCCGAGATCGTGGCGATGGGACTGCTGCTGTGCACCGCTGACCTGGCTGGGATCAGCACGATCGCCACGGCGCCACTCCACCGGCGCCGCGGGCTGGCGACAGCGGTGATCACCCGGGCACTCAACGACGCTGCTGCGCTCGGCTACCGGGTCGCAGGCGTGGTGACCAACCCCGACAGCGGGCGGTTGATGGCCGAACTGGGCTTCGAGGAGGCGTTGGCGTACCGCGTGTACCGGCAGGTGGCCCGGTGAGGTTCGGCGAGCGGCTCCGGGCGTGGTTCAAGGGAGAGACCCGACGGAAGCCGCCATCGAAGAGCACCGCCGCGCCCTCCGGCGCCGCGGTCAAGGAGCTGGAGGACTTCATCGCGACGCGGGAAGGTGTCGAGGGCTACCTCGAGCCCAAGACGGCGATCTACTCCACAACGCTGCTGCTGGTGGCCGCCGACGGCGAATACCTGCGCCGGCCGGTGAAGGACCGCTCGCACGCCGAGAGCTTCTGCGCCAAGCACGGCGTCCCCGTGTACGACGCGGCGAAGGTCGGCTACCCACGGCGCATGCGCGACTTCGAGCGCGGGGTGCGTCGCGAGACCGTCCGTCTGGAGGATCTTCCGCCCTGGCCCGGAGGTGACGCCGACGGGCCGCGCCGGAGCGACGAGGGCTGAGCCGGGCGCGGTAACGGACCCCCCATGTCGCCGGGTCAGTTGCCACGCAGCTGACCTGCGCGTTCGGCGACCTGCTCGCCGAGCCGGCGGATGACCGCCCCCAGTCGCTCGCGTTCGGCCCGCGGTGCGTCGACGAACCGGTAGCTGGCCTCGGCCACCCGCCACCGGTCGCCCAACCGCAACAGCGTGATCACACCCTCGGCGGTGCCCGCTGCCGTCTGAGCCGTGTACCCGACGAGCGACTGGGCGGGCTCACTTCCAGCCGTGCGTTGAGAGCCGAGCACCTCGACGGTGACGTCGTCGCCGGCGAGCCGGTGCAGTTCCGCCACCAACACCGCGTGGTCGCGGCGGGTCACCACCGCCCGGTAGGCGTGGGTGACCAGCGTGTAGGACGCCTCCTCCTGGCCACGTAGCGCCGCCTCGACGAAGTCGCGCGCGACGTCCTCCTCGGGTCGTGGGCCCGTCGTCACGGCGGCCACGACGACGGCGACCACCGCGACCAGGGCCAGCACTCCCGAACCGACCGCGATCGCAACCACACGGTGGTTGCGGTCTTGGGCGTCGCGCGGTCTGGGCAAGGCGGTCGCTCGACGGTGCATCACATGGCGGCGCCGCCGACTCGCGACTCGGAGATCGCCACCGTGCGGATCGTGACGTCCTCGCGCGGCCGGTCGTTGGCATCGGTCGAGGTGGAGGCGATCTCGTCGACGACGTCCATCCCGACGCCAACCTCACCGAAGACGGAGTAGTTGGGCGGGAGCGGCGCGTCGCGCTGGACGATGAAGAACTGCGACCCGTTGGTGTCGGGACCGGCGTTGGCCATCGCGACCGTCCCGCGGGGGTAGCCACGCTGTCGGGCCAGTTCGAGCTCGTCCTCGAAGCGGTACCCGGGTCCGCCCCTGCCGGTCCCGGTGGGGTCGCCGCCCTGGATCATGAAGCCCTCGATCACCCGATGGAAGATCACCCCGTCGTAGAAGCCGTTCCGGGCCAGGAACACGAAATTGTTCACCGTCCGTGGACTGTCAGCCACCAACAGGTTCAGCTCGATCGTCCCCTCGGTGGTCTCGACCGTCGCCGAGTAGTCGCGTTGAGGATCGATCTGGATCGGTGGCGGTGCGTCGAACTGGTCGGTCACGTCTACGTCCCTGTCGTGGTCGATGCCGGCGATGCCGCGTCGGTGGGCGATCGCGTCACCGCCTCGATGGTGACAGCCTCGATGTACACCCGCCGCAGGGGGGACTGTCCACTCAGCGGGACCTCCTCGATCCGCTGCACGGCGTCCATGCCGTCGACGACCTGCCCGAACAGGTTGTACTGCGGCTGCAACGCCTCAGCGCCGCCGGGGAGCACGATGAAGAACTGCGAGCCGTTGGTGTCGGGACCCGAGTTGGCCATCGCGACCGACCCAGGGACGTACCCTTGGGTCCTGGCGAGGTGCAGCTCGTCGCCGAAGCGGTAGCCGGGGCCGCCGCTGCCCTCCCCTGCGGGGTCGCCCCCCTGGACGACGAACCCGGGGGCCACACGGTGGAACGTCAGCCCGTCGTAGAACCCCTGCTCGGCGAGGAACACGAAGTTGTTCACCGTCCGCGGCGCCTGCTCCTCGTACAGGTCGACGATCACGTGTCCGCATGACGTCGCGATGGTGGCGCGGTAGTCCGCCGTCGGGTCGATGCTCAGCTCAGGCGGCTCGTCGAAGCGCGGCTTGTCCTGACCGGCGACGGCGGGGACCTGACCGCCGCAGGCGACGTCGGGCGTCGGCTGATCGACCACGGGGGCCACGCGGGGCGGCAACAGCGACACGATCATCGCCAGCGCCACGACCAGGACGACCGCGCCGATCACGCCGACGGTCATCCGCCGGCGGCGCCTAGCCAGTCGGTTCTGACGAACCCGCCGCGCCCGGGCGCGGGCGAGGCTGCGCTGGTGCCCTCTGCCTTTGCCCACGGCCGCTCTACTTCTCCACGCCGGCGACCACCATGAGGAGGAAGAAACCGTCGTCGCTGCCCCGCCACAGGTCCTTGAGGACGTCGTAGCCGGCGGATCGCAACAGCTGCTGCACGCCCCAGGCGGCGAACGCCACATCGTCCATCTGTCCCACACCCGGGATGAAGTCGGGGATCACATCCATCGGCGACACCAGGTAGGTGGCCACCGCAGCGGCGAGGATCTTCGCCCGAAGCGGGACGCGCGGGTCGCGGATGACGTCAGCGAAGAGACGGGCCAGATCCGGCAGGAACCGGGCGAGCTCCTTCCACACCGGGGTGCCGGGGCGTCCAGCCACCGGTTGGGTCGTGGCTGGGCCGCGTTCGGCGCGAAGCGCCCCGCCGCGTTGCTCGGCACTCATCTGCGGTAGACGTAGAAGCCACGGCCGGCCTTCTTGCCCAGGTAGCCGGCTTCGACCATGCGGCTGAGCAGAGGCGCCGGCGCGAACGACGGCTCGCGGTGCTCCGCGTGCAGCCGTTGGATGATCGCCAGCGTCACGTCCAAGCCGACGATGTCCATCAGTTCGAACGGCCCCATCGGGTGAGCCGTGCCGAGCTTCATCGCCGTGTCGATCTGTTCGGCGGTGGCGTAGTGGGACTCGATCATCCTGATCGCGTCGTTGAGGTAGGGAAACAGCAGGGCGTTCACGATGAACCCTGCTCGGTCGCTGCACAGCACACCGACCTTCCCGCAGCCCTCGACGAACGCGCGGCACTGCTCGATCACGTCCAGATCGGAGCGGACTGTGGGGACGATCTCGACGAGCTTCATCACCGGGGCGGGGTTGAAAAAGTGCAGTCCGACCACGCGATCGGGTCGGGTGGTGGCCATCGCGCACTCGATCACCGGCAAGCTCGAGGTGGTCGTCGCCACGACCGCGTCCTCGTCGACCGCCCGATCGATCGCGGCGAACACCGTCCGCTTCACGGTCGGGTCTTCGGCGACGGCCTCGATCACGACGTCGCACGGCCTTAAGTGATCGAAATCCGCCGTGGGCTGCAGGCGTCCGAGGATCTCGACCCGGTCCCCTTCGCTGAGCCGGTCCTTGTCCACGAGCCGCTGGAGCCCTTTGGAGATCCCGTCGATCACGCCCTCGGCCTTGTGCAGAGCCCGCCCGCGCACGACGACCTGGTACCCGGCCTGAGCGACGACCTGCGCGACCCCGGTCGCCATCGTGCCGGTGCCCACCACCCCGACACGGGACCATCCGGCGATCACCGACGGGTCGGCCGCGTCCCGTGCCGCCTCGTCGGCGTCCAGCACCTGGGACGAGCCCGGCTCCGCGTAACGGTAGAACCCGCGGCCGGTCTTGCGGCCGTGGTACCCGGCGATGGTCAGGTGTCGCAGGATCGGCTGGGGCGCGAACCGGGTCTGGTTGAAGTGGCGCCAGATGGTCTCGGTGATCCCCAGCATGGTGTCGAGTCCGACCAGGTCGGCCAGCGCAATCGGCCCCATGGGGTGGCCCGCCCCCAAACGCATGGCGGCGTCGACGTCATCCTTGGTGGCGTACCCCGACGCCACCATGCCGATGGCCTGGTTGAGGTACGGGAACAGCAGCTGGTTGGCGATGAACCCGGGGCGGTCACCGACGACCACGGGGGTCTTGCCGATGCGGACGGCGAAACGCTCCGCACGAGTGACCACCGCCTCGTCGGTCACGGGCGTGCGGACCAGCTCGATCAGCTGCATCACGGGCGCCGGGTTGAAGAAGTGGAAGCCGAGCACGTGGTTGGGGTGGCGGGTGTGCACGGCGATGTCCAAGACCGGCAACGATGACGTGTTCGTCGCCAGGATCGTGCCCTCGGCGACGTTGTCGTCGACCTTGGCCATGACGTCCTGCTTGAGGTCGAGATCCTCCGGCACGGCCTCGACGACCAGGTCGGCGTCCGACAGTGCGGCGTACTTGGTGGTCCCCGCGATGCGGCTGAGGACGCCATCGCGCTCGGACGGGTCGAGCTTGCCGTGGTCGACCAGCCGCTGCAGGGAGTAGGCGATCCGCTGCCTGCCGACCTCGACGGCGTCGTCGTCGACCTCGACGAAGGTCACGTCGATGCCATGGCGCGCGACGAGCTCGCTGATGCCCGACCCCATCGTCCCGCACCCCACGACGCCGACCTTGGCGATCCCCTCGGCCACGGGCTGTCTCCCTGTCACGACACCACCTCATCCGGCGATGCTCGGACGCACGAGCCTAACCGTGTCGAGGGTGGACCACGACCGCTGTCGTACCTGGGTGGGCCAGCAGCGATGAGCCCGGTGTCACCGCGGGCTCTCAGACTGCGCCGGACGTCAGTGATGGTCCGGCGACCACCGCCACGGCCAGCGCGATCGCGTTGAACACCGCGTGGGCCGCCACCGGCACAACCAGGCTGCCGGTGCGGTGGAAGGCGCCCGCCAGCCAGAAGCCCAGGAGCACCAGCGCCAACACGCCGAGGAGCCCGGAGGCTTGGAACTGGCCGGACTCGTCGACGAGGAGCTCGAGGTGGGTGAACCCCCACACGAACGACGAGATCCCCATCGCCGGGTACAGCCCGACACGGCCACGCAGCGCCTGGAACAACACCGCCCGGTAGATCAGCTCCTCGACCACCGGCGCGAGGACGACCGCAGCGGCGACCGCCATGACCACGGTGGTGACCCCACCACCGGCGACGCGTTGCAGCGCCTCCTGCTGGGGCAACCGCTCGGGATCCACCGACGTCACGACGATCTGCAGAACGAGCATCACGACGACCCAGCCGGCCGCTCCGACCGCGAGCCCCACCAGGATGTGTCTGTTGCGGGGGCGCAGTGGCCCGAGCAGGTGCCAGGTCAGCGCCCCGCGGGCCCGCAGGTACGCCAGGGCGGCCGTCAGGACGACGACCTCGCTGGCGATGCTGAATCCGAGGAGAACGACGTCGGATCGCGCGTCCAGGCCCAACGCCGCCACGAAGCTGCTGATCACGACGATGGCGAGCAGGACGATCGCGATCAGCGCCAAACCGTCGCGCCACGACCACGGCACCTGGAACGCCTCAGGCGGGTCCGGAGCGTCGTGCCGCCACTCCGGCGCGCGCTGTGGCCAGCGCTCGTGACCGGCGGTGTCTTCAGGCCCGCTCACACGACACGCTCGATGTCGGCGCCGACTCCCTGCAGGCGCTCAGCGATGGCCGCGTAACCGCGGTCGATGTGATGCACGTCGTCGATGCGGGTCTCGCCTTCGGCCACCAGCCCGGCGAGGATGCACGCGGCGCCGGCACGGACGTCGAGCGAGCGCGCCCGTCCCCCGGTCAGGGGACGTGGCCCCCGGATGATGGCGTGGTGGCCGTCGATCTCGATATCCGCACCCAGGCGCGTCAGCTCGGTGACGAACTCGAAGCGGGACTCGAACACGTTCTCGGTGACGATGCTCGTGCCGTGGGCCTGGGACAGAACGACCATCAGCTGCGGTTGCAGGTCGGTGGGGAACCCCGGGTAGGGCAGGGTGACCACGTCGACCGGCTGCAGCTCGTCGGACGCGCGGACGCGTAGCCAGCCGTCGGTCTCCTCGATGTCCGCACCGATCGCCGCGAGCTTTGTCAGCGGGAGCTTGAGGTGACCGGGATCTGCGGCTTGTATGCGCAGGTCCCCGCCGGTGATCGCGGCCGCGAACGCGAACGTCCCGGCTTCGATGCGGTCGGGGATCGTGTCGTGGGTGACCGGATGCAGCGCCGGGACGCCCTCGACCGTCAGGGTCGGCGTTCCCACGCCTTCGATGCGGGCGCCCATCGCGATCAGCATCGTGCACAGGTCCTGGATCTCGGGCTCCCGGGCGGCATTGTCGATGACGGTCTGGTCGCCGGCGAGGACCGCCGCCATCAGCAGGTTCTCGGTCGCGCCGACGCTGGGGAAGTCCAGCGTGATGTCGGCGCCGTGCAGGCGCCCGCCCGGAACCTCCACCTCGATCTCCCCGTCGGCGTGCGTGACCTGGGCGCCCATCTGTTCCAGGCCGGTGAGGTGCATGTCGATCCGGCGAGCCCCGATCCGGTCGCCCCCCGGCGGGGCGATGCGAGCCCGTCCCACTCGCCCCACCAGTGGGCCGAGGACGGCCACGGACGCTCTGATCATGGTCACGAAGCGCCGCGGAGCCTGCCAGCCGGGCTCGTCGATCTCGATGGTGACCGTGTACGACATCCCGCCGGGGTCCTCGTCGATGGCGACGCGGGCGCCGAGGCCGGTCAGGACCTGGCCCATGATCGGCACGTCGGCGATCGCCGGAACGTTGTTGACGACCGTGCGGCCCTCGGCGAGGAGCGACGCCGCCATGTGCTTCAGCGCGGCGTTCTTGGCGCCGTTGACCCGGATCTCGCCGTGCAGCGGCTTGCCGCCGCGGACGACCAGGATGTCGCGCGTCCCGGGAGGGTTGATGGAGGCACTCACCTGTCACAGCGTAGTGACACGACTCCGGGCCGACGCCGGCAGGTCCCCGACCGGCGTCCAACCGGGCCGCGGCTCAGCCGCCTTCGGACATCTCGAGGCGGAGCTCGGCGCGGCGCACCGCCCGCTTGATCTCCGCCTCCTCCTCCTCGTCCTGGGGCGTGCGCGCCCGCAGCTGCTCGAGTTCGCTTTCTGCTCGGGCCCGGTCGATCTCGTGGGCAGGTTCGGCCATGTCAGCCAGGACAGCCACTTCGTCCTCACGGAAGTACAGGTAACCGTTGTGCACGGCGAACGACTCCCAGCTGCCGTCCTCGAGCTTGATACGCACCGGTGCGATGTCGAGCGCGAGCAGCGCGGGCTGATGGCCGGGGAGGATCCCGATCTCGCCCTCCATCGAGCGGGCGTACACCTCGGCGGCCTCCCCGGAGAACAGCTCCTGCTCGGCGGAGACCACCTGCACCCGCATGGTCGCCATGATGCTCCTCGCTCGTACCGCCCTGCGCCCAACCCGCTCGGGACGGCGCCCCGCTCAGGACTCGTCGAGCTCCTTGGCCTTCTTCTTCACGTCGTCCATGCCTCCCGCGAAGTTGAACGCCTGCTCGGGGTACTCGTCGAGCTCGCCCTCGATCAGCGCCTTGAACGATGCGACCGTCTCGTCGACCGACACGTACACGCCGGCCATCCCGGTGAACTGCTCAGCGACGAAGAACGGCTGGCTGAAGAACTGCTCGATCTTCCGCGCGCGCTCGACGGTCAGCTTGTCCTCTTCCGCGAGTTCCTCGACACCGAGGATCGAGATGATGTCCTGCAGGTCGCGGTACTTCTGCAGCACCTGCTGCACCTGTTGCGCGACGTCGTAGTGTTCCTGGCCCACGACGCTCGCGTCGAGGATGCGGCTGTTGGAGTCCAGGGGATCCACCGCCGGGTAGATGCCCCGCTCGGAGATGTCACGCGACAGCACCGTCTGGGCATCCAGGTGCGCGAACGTGGTGTGCGGCGCGGGGTCGGTGATGTCGTCGGCCGGGACGTACACCGCCTGCAGCGACGTGATCGACCGACCCCGGGTGGACGTGATCCGCTCCTGGAGGTTGCCCATCTCGTTGGAGAGGGTCGGCTGGTACCCGACCGCGGACGGCATGCGGCCGAGCAGCGTGGAGACCTCCTGGCCGGCCTGGACGAAACGGAAGATGTTGTCGATGAACAGCAGGACGTCGAGGCGCTCCTCGTCGCGGAAGTACTCGGCCATGGTCAGGGCCGACAGGGCGACGCGGAGCCGCACACCCGGCGGTTCGTCCATCTGGCCGTACACGAGCGCCGCCTTCTCCAGAACCCCGGACTCCTGGGTCTCGAGCCACAGGTCGTTGCCCTCACGGGTCCGCTCGCCCACGCCGGCGAACAGCGACACGCCGCCGTGCTCCTCGGCCACCCGGCGGATCATCTCCATGATGATGACCGTCTTGCCGACTCCGGCACCGCCGAACATGCCGACCTTGCCGCCGCGAACGTACGGCTCCATCAGGTCGATGACCTTGATGCCGGTCTCGAACATCTCGGTGCGGGGTTCGAGGTCCTGGAACGGCGGGGAGCCGCGGTGGATCGGCCAGCGGACGTCCACCTCGATGTTCTCCTCGTCGGTGTCCAGCGCCTGTCCGAGCACGTTGTAGACGTGGCCGAGCACGCCGCTTCCGACCGGGACCGTGATCGGCGCCCCGGTGTTGCGCACGGGCGTCCCACGGACGACCCCGTCGGTGGGTTGCATCATGATCGCCCGGACCGTGTGGTCACCGACGTGCTGAGCGACCTCGGCGGTGAGCTCCTCGGCCTGGCCGGTCTCGGCCTGACGTTCGAACTTCAGCGCGTAGTGGATCTCGGGGAGGTCCACGCCCGGCGGGAACGTGACGTCGACCACCGGCCCGATCACCCGCAGGATCCGCCCGTCTGCGTCGGTCGCTTGGTCGGTCTGTCCGCCCGTCTGTACGTCTGTGGCCATCTCGCGTCCTTGTCTGGGTCCTACTCGGCCAGGGCTTCGGCACCCGCAGCGATCTCGGAGACCTCCTGGGTGATCGCTGACTGGCGGGCCTGGTTGAGATCGCGGCTGAGATCGTCGATCATCTCCTCCGCGTTGTCGGTCGCTTGCGACATGGCCCGCTGGCGCATGGCATGCTCGGACGCGGCCGACTCGAGCAGCGCCGCGTACACCTTGGCTTCGACGTAGCTGGGGATGAGCCGGTCGAGGATGTCCTCGGGGTCCGGCTCGAACATGAACTCTGCGGGCAGTTCCTCACCGCCCTCGAGCTCCTCGACGTCCACCGGCAGGATCTGCATCGCGTTGGGTACCTGGCGTATCCGCGACTGGAAGTCGGTGTAGACCACCCAGACCCGGTCGAAGTCCTCGTTGGCGTACCCCCGCATCAGCGTGTCGGCGATCGGCGCGGCGTCCTCGATCTGCGGCTGCTCGGAGAACCCGGTCCAGGCTTCCTCCACCGGACGGTCCCGGAACGCGTAGAACCTGACGCCCTTGCTCCCGGTCACGAACAGCGCGATGTCGTTGTCGTTGTCGTCGGCCTCGCGGCCGATCAGCTGGTCGGAACGTTGCAGGACGTTGGCGTTGTAGGCACCAGCCAGCCCCCGATCCGATGTCATGACGCAGATCGCGACACGGTCGATCGAGTCGTGAGGGGCCAGCAGCGGGTGGTCCTCCACCGCCGCCGAGGCCATGAGCCCGCGCAGGATCTCGTGGATCAGCTCGGCGTAGGGACGAGCTGCCTCCATCCGGCGGATGGCGCGCTGGATCCGTGACGCGGCGATCATCTCCATCGCCCGCGTGATCTGCTTGGTGCTCTCGACCGAGTTGATCCGCTGACGCAGCTCGCGCAGCTCGGATGCGCCGGCCACCGGTTAGGCCTCCGCGCCTTCGGTGTCCTCCTGCTCCTCATCCTCGGAGGCGGACATCATGTCCCAGCCGGCGTTCTCCTCGTCCTCGTCTTCCTCCTCCGACGGCTCGAACTGGTCGACGAACCCGTCCACCGCCGAGCGGAGCTTGTCCTCGACCTCGTCGAGCTTCGCCGTCTGCAGGCGGTCCAGCAGGTCGCCGTGTCGGGAGCGCATGTAGTCGCGCAGTTCCCGCTCGAAGCGTTCGATGTCGTCGACGGGGATGTCGTCCATCCGGCCGTTGGTCACCGCCCAGATGGTGACGATCTGCTCACCGACCGGCACGGGCTGGTACTGCGGTTGCTTGAGCACCTCCACGACGCGCTCCCCCCGGGCGATCTGACGCTGCGCGGACTTGTCCAGCTCCGAGCCGAACTGGGCGAAGGATTCCAGCTCGCGGTAGTTGGCCAGGTCGAGGCGGACCCGCCCGGCGATCTTCTTCATGACCGGCACCTGGGCGTTGCCACCCACGCGCGACACCGAGCTGCCGGCGTTGACGGCGGGACGGACACCCTCGTTGAACAGCTCCTGCTCGAGGTAGATCTGCCCGTCGGTGATCGAGATGACGTTGGTCGGGATGTACGCCGAGACGTCACCGGCCTTGGTCTCCACGATCGGCAGGGCGGTCAGCGACCCGGCGCCGTTGGCGTCGTTCAGCTTCGCGGCGCGCTCCAGCAGACGGCTGTGGGTGTAGAAGATGTCACCCGGGTAGGCCTCGCGACCCGGCGGCCGGCGCAGCAGCAGCGACAGCTGACGATAGGAGTCGGCATGCTTGGACAGGTCGTCGTAGACCGCCAGGGCGTGCTCGCCGTGCCACATCCAGTGGTTGCCGATCGCGGCACCGGAGTAGGGGGCGACGTACTGGTACGCAGCCGGGGTCGACGCTGCGGCGTTGATCACGACGGTGTACTCCAGCGCGCCGTGTTCTTCGAGCCTCTGCACGACCTCGGCGACGGTCGAGCCCTTCTGGGCGATCGCGACGTAGATGCACTTGACGGCCCGTTCGGTCCCCCAGAACCGGCGCTGGTTGATGATCGTGTCGACCGCGAGCGCCGTTTTCCCGGTCTGACGGTCGCCGATGATCAGCTCGCGCTGACCACGGCCGATCGGGATCATCACGTCGATGGCCTTGATCCCCGTCTGCAGGGGTTCGTTGACCGGCTGGCGCTCGACGACCCCGGGCGCCTGCACCTCCAGGTTGCGGCGGCCCTGCATGCGCGAGTCGTCGAGCGGACCTTTGCCGTCGACCGGCCGCCCCAACGGGTCGATGACCCGGCCCAGCAGCCCGTCGCCGACGGGGACCGACAGCACCCGACCGGTGCGTCGCACCGTGTCGCCTTCTTCGACGCTTGACCATTCACCCATGATCACCGCGCCGATGGTGTCCTCGTCGAGGTTCATGGCCAGCCCGAACAGGCCGCCACCGAAGTCGAGCAGTTCGTTCGCCAGCGTCCCCGGCAGGCCCGCGATGTGAGCGATCCCGTCGCCGCTCTCCGTCACCCGCCCGACCTGCTCCTGTTCGACGTCGGCGTCGAACTCTTCGACGAGCGAGCGGAGCGCGGAGGACACGTCCTCGGGTCGGATCGTCAGCTCAGCCATGCCGTGTGCTCCTGTGTCGCTGCACGCCGGGCAGATCCACCCGGGCGCTCGGTCGAACGGTACCCGCTACCGGCCAGGACCGTGACCGGCCCGTGATCATCCGCCCATCCGGCTGCGGACCTCATCGAGTCGGCGTGCGACCGACCCGTCGATCACGGTGTCGCCGATGGTCGCGCGCACACCGCCGACCACCGCCGGGTCGACGAACACCTTCAGCTCGAGGTCTTTGCCGGTGACGCGCTCGAGCGCCTGCCGTAGCCGGTCGCGCCGGTCGTCGTCGAGGGGCACGGCGACGTAGACCTCGGCGAGCTCGCGCTGTCGCTCCGCGGCGGCACGCTCGGCGACACGGCGGGCGATCTCACTGAGGTCGCGGACCCGACCGGCGGTCACGACGAGCGCCATGGCCGTTCGCGTCGCGGGGTGGGCGGCTTCCAGGATCCGGTCGATCACCTCGAGACGGCGCCCCGCCGGCAGCTGCTGGTCGGTGAGCGCGTCGTGTAGCTCCCGGTTGTCACGGAGAGCCCGGGCGATGCGCAGCAGCTCATCGTCGACGGCGTCGAGCGCGCCCTCCCCGCGGGCGACCTCGAGGATCGCTTCGGCGTAGCGGCTCACGCGGTCGGTGTCAGCGTCGCTCACGACGGGTCACTCACCTTCACCGGCTGACGTCCCCGCGGGCGCGGTCTCGACCTCGCCGTTCCCTGAACCGGCGAGCTGCTCGATGTAGCGGTCGACGAGGCCCTGGTGCGCTTGCTGGTCGAGCTCCTTGCGCACGATCTTCTCGGCCAGCTGGATCGACAGGCGTCCCACCTCCGACCGCAGCTGCTGCACCGCGCGCTCGCGCTCTGCGCGGACCTCGGCCTGGGCCCGCTCCACGATCGACTCCGCCTCCGAGTCGGCCTTGGCGACGATGTCGCGGCGGAGCGCCTCGGCGGTCTCGCGCGCCTCCTCGATGATGCGGTTGGCTTCGCCACGGGCGTCCGACAGCTGCTCCTGGTACTCGTCGCGGATGCGCTGCGCCTCGTTCAGCGTCTCCTGCGCCTGTTCCTGGCGACCCTGGATGCTGGCGGCCCGCTCCTCGAGGACCTGGTTGATCCGGGGGAACGCGAACCTGGCCATCACCCAGTAGAAGATGCCGAACGCGACAGCGCCCCAGAACAGCTCCGCCGGGGCCGGTAGCACCGTCGGGATGCCGCCGCCGCCCGCACCAGCCAGCTGCATACCGGTGCCGACCATCGCGTCTCCGTTCGTCAGGTCAGGAAGAACAGTTCGTCAGGTGAACAGTCCGTCAGGTCAGGAAGAACAGCACGAAGCCGAACAGCGCGAGCGCCTCGACGAACGCGATCCCGATGAACATGGTCGTGCGGACCATGCCGGCTGCCTCGGGCTGGCGGGCCATCGCCTCGACCGCCTTACCCACCAGGAACCCGATGCCGAGGCCCGGCCCGATCGCCGCCAGCCCGTACACCAGCCCCTTGCCGATCGAACTCACGCCTCCGGCCTGAGCGAGGATGAGAAGATGTTCCATCTGGTTCCGTCTCCTTCTCGCGACGCCCAGCGGGGCGCGGTCGCGGACCGCCGGCGGTCGCCGGGCGGGCTTCGGGCAGTCGTTAGTGCTCGGGGTGCATGGAGCTGCTGATGTACACGGCGGTGAGGATGGTGAAGATGTAGGCCTGGAGGGCGCTGATCGCGATCTCGAAGCCGACCATGGTGGGCCCCGCCAGGAAGCCGAGCAGGAAGCCGATGATCGACCCCTTCATGTTGAAGGTCAGGCTGTGGATGTCGAAGAAGAACGCGTTCGCGCCGATGAAGATGATCGTCAGGATGATGTGACCGGCGAGCATGTTGGCGAACAGACGGATGGACAGCGTCAGTGGACGGACCAGGAAGGTCGACAGCACCTCGATGGGGATCACGAGCGGCATCACCCAGCCCGGGACACCGGGTGGGAGCGCGACGTTGCGCATGTATCCCCGCCCACCCTGCTCCTTGATGCCCACCAGCACGAAGATCGTCCACGTGACGAACGCGAGGAACGCGGGGAGGGCCATCCGCGACGTGATGGGGAAGTTGATCAGCGGGGTGACCTCGAAGAGGTTGCCCAGGAAGATGAACACGAACAATGTGGTCAGGAACGGAACGAAGCGCAGACCTGCCGGGCCGATCACCTCGATCACGATGTAGTCGCGGATGAAGCCGACGATCGACTCCATCACCGCCTGGAACTTGCCAGGGACGACCTTCGGGTCGCGGAAGGCCCCCAGCCACAGCGCGCTGAGGATCGCCACCGCGACGAACGTCAGGAGCGCAACGCGGTTGAACCCCAGCGGGATGCCCAGCACCGTGACGTTCTCGAAGAACAGCGCCGGGTACTCGAACATGTGCTCGAGGGCCGGCACCTCGAACAGCTGGGTCGGCTCGGTGGCGAGGAGCACCGGCGCGGTCAAGCGGTCTCCTTCCGGTCTAGCTCGAGTGACCAGAACTCGGGATGGCTGAGCGCAACGTACGCCTCGTACCCGAGCAGGAGTACCGTAGCGCCCGCGACGGTGATCGCGAGGACCGGCGTATCGACCGCAGGGACCGGGTCGAGCGCCACCGCCGCCAGGCCGAGCCCGAGCAGCCGGGCACCGGAACCGCCCAACGCCACCGCACCGACCATCGCCGGCTTGCGGCGGGCGGCCCAGTGCAGCGGCAAGGCGCCCGCCGCGAACCAGACCACCGTCAGCGCCAGCGCACCGGCTGCGGTGAGTGCGCCGCGCGGGCCCCTCAGCGCAGCGGCCAGGCCCGCAACCGGCACAAGCAGGAGCAGACCCAGCCGCGCGGCAGCCCGTGCCATGACGTACTCGGCGGTGGCGTGGGACACGTGTGGGACCCCCGTGCGGGAGGTGGGCAGCCCACCGAGGTCGTCAGTCGAACGCCTCGCGGGCGCGGCGGACACGTTCGTCGTCGGCTGCGGCCCCGTCCGCCACCATCCGCAGCCACAGCAGGTAGTTGCCGATGAGGAACCCGAGGACGCCGCCCACGATGACCCCCCACGGGGATGTGTGGAAGGCGTAGGTGTCGGCCAACCAGCCGATGCTGCCCCAGGTGAGCGGGGCGGCGACGAACTCGGCGAGCATCACCGTCCCCTTGTCCACGTCGCGGTAGGCCGCGGTGCGGTCTGGGCGATCGGAGGGACGCATGCTCGACCGGACGCTAGCAGCGGCTCGGAACGCGGGTCAAAGCAGCGGCAGGACCGATCGACCCCTTACCCACTGCGACGCTGGCCACCGGCGTGGTCCATGCCCTCGTCGGCCTCGTTGGCACCGGCACGACGCAGCCCTGCTGCCGTCGCGAGCGCGCCGCCGACCGCAAGAAGGATGACGACCACCAGGACGGTGCGGACATCGAGGTACGCGACCCCCACCGAACCGAACGCCGCCACCGCCGACCAGTAGTACAGCGTGAGGACAGCCTGGCGGTGGGTGACACCGAAGCGGAGCAGGCGGTGATGGAGGTGACCTCGGTCGGGCGTCGAGACCGGCTGGTGGCGGTACACCCGGCGCACGATCGCGAACAGGATGTCAGCGAACGGGATCGCCAGGATGAAGGCGGGGATCAGCAGCGGGACGGGGGTCAGGAAGTCGACGTAGCTGGGGTCGACGCTGCGTCCCACGAACGCGATGCCGCTGCTGGCCAACAGCAGGCCGAGCATCATCGAACCGGTATCCCCCATGAAGATGCGGGCGGGATGGAAGTTGTGCCACAGGAACCCCAACGACATCCCGGCGATCGCTGCCGCGACCAGGGTGGCCGAGGTCGGCGCAGACTCGGCGATGCCCCGCGTCTCCGCGGCGTGGACGAACCAGAAGAAGGCGGTCGCCGAGATCGCCGACACGCCAGCGGCGAGACCGTCCAGCCCGTCGATGAAGTTCACGGCGTTGATCATCGCCACGATGAACAGCACGGTCAGCGGCACCCCCAGGTCGGGAGACAGCACGACCACACCGACCCCCGGGATCCAGGCGTACACCACCTGGATGCCCTGCAGGACGACCATCAACGCCGCGAGAGCCTGGCCGCCGAGCTTCACGGGGGGTGACAGACCGCGGGTGTCGTCGAACACTCCGACCACGGCGATGACCAACACGCCGAGCGCCAAGCCGAGCGGCTCCGACGTGGCGCGGAAGACGGCGGCGAACGGGCCCTGGCCGGAGCCGCCTGCGTCCAGCCCGACCTGGGCCAGCAGCCACGCCACCCCCATGGCAGACGCGAAGCCAGCCAGCAGCGCCAGACCTCCCAGCGTGGGGATCGGCCGGACGTGGACCTTGCGGGACTCTGCAGGCAGGTCCACCGCCCCGAGCCGGCGCGCGAGCCGCTCTATCGGCGGGGTCACCGCGAACGTCACGGCCCCCGCGACGACGAACACCGCGGCGAAGGGGAGCACCGGTCAGTCGGAGACCGGGATACCGGGCGCAGCGAAGCGCGCGGTCACCTCGCGGACCTCGACGGCGATCTTGTCGAGGGTCTCCTCGTCGTCCCGCCTGGCGGCCTCGACCGCCTGCTCGATCCAACCGGCCACCACGCGCATCTCGTGGGGTCCCATCCCGCGGCTGGTCACCGCCGGGGTGCCCAGCCGGATCCCGGACGGGTCGAACGGTGTCCGTGGGTCGAACGGGACCGTGTTGTAGTTGCACACGATCCCGGCCCGGTCGAGCGCCTGGGCGGCTGGCTTGCCCGGGATCCCCTTGCTGGTCAGGTCAACCAGGATCAGATGGTTGTCGGTCCCGCCGGAGACGAGGTCGAAGCCGTGCCCGCTGAGCTCGTCTGCCAGCACCTGGGCGTTGGCCACCACCGCGGCGGCGTAGTCACGGAACGCCGGCTCGGCGGCCTCGCGCAGCGCCACCGCGATCGCAGCGGTGCCGTGGTTGTGGGGGCCGCCCTGCAGCCCCGGGAACACCGCACGGTCGAGGGCTTGGGCATGCTGTTGGTCGCAGAGCAGCATCGCCCCGCGTGGGCCACGCAGCGTCTTGTGGGTCGTGGTGGAGATGACCGGGGCGTGACCGACTGGCGACGGGTGCACCCCACCGACGATCAGTCCGGCGATGTGCGCGATGTCGGCGACCAGGAGCGCGTCGACCTCGCGGGCGATCTCGGCGAACGCCGCGAAGTCGATCATCCGCGGGATCGCGGTGCCGCCGCAGAAGATCAGCTTCGGCCGCTCACGCCGGGCGACGTGGCGCACCTGGTCGTAGTCGATCCGGCCGGTCTCCTCGGCGACGCCGTAGGAGACGCTGCGGAACCACCGCCCCGTCACCGACACCCGCCAGCCGTGGGTGAGGTGGCCACCGTGTGGGAGCGACATCCCCATGACCGTGTCGCCCGGCTCCAGGAACGCGAGGTAGATGGCGAGGTTCGCCGGCGATCCCGAGTACGGCTGCACGTTGGCGTGATCGATGCCGAACAGCCGCGTCGCGCGCTCGATCGCGAGCAGCTCGACCTGATCGATGACGTCCTGGCCCTCGTAGTAGCGGCGGCGCGGGTAGCCCTCGGAGTACTTGTTGGTCAGCACGGAGCCGGTGGCTTCCAGCACCGCCCGCGACACGTAGTTCTCCGACGGGATCAGGCGGATCTTGTCCCCCTGGCGCCGCTCCTCGTCGCGGATGAGGCGGGCGACATCCGGATCGACGGTGGCCAGCGTGGCGGCACCGGGGGAGGTGGGCATGCCGACTCCTGCGGCGTGGAGAGTGGAGCCACACTACCGCGGCCGGCCCGGGTTCCTGGTCAGCGACTCGCGGGACCGAACAGCACCGGCGCGACCGCAGCCACCAGGTCGTCGATCTCGGCGGCGCAGTGCCGGTACCCCTCTCTGGGACCGCCGTAGGGGTCGGCGACGTCATCAGCCGCGGAGCCTGGCGGCACGTAGGCCCGTGCGCGGTGTGCGGCGCGCACGACCGTGCGGAGCCGCTCGCGGGGTGGCAGCCCCTCGGGGGGCGCGTCGACCTCGGGCACGAGCCGCGCGAGTTCCTTCAACGTGAACACGCGTTCCTTGGCCGCTGGAGTGAGCTGGACGAGCGCGCGACGCTGCGCTTCGGTCATGGCGATCACCAGGTCGGCCCCGCCGACGAGGTCCGCCGTCGCGGCGGCACCGCGGTGGCCGGACAGGTCCAGGCCGCGGTCGCCGGCCTCCTGGCGCATCTCGCCGACCGCCGCCCGCCCGACCAGGCCGTGGACACCGGCGCTGCGCACCCGGACGGCGGCATCCGGGTCGAGCCGCCGCCGCGCCTCGCTCTCCAACAGCTTCTCGGCGAAGGGGCTACGTGCGATGTTCCCGGTGCACACCACCAGGACGTCGGTCACGTCGTGGTTCATGCCGACCGCCGCTCACCGCGCGCGACGGCCATGACCTCGTCGGGCGGAAGATCCCCGTCGCGGATCAGGTACGGCTCGGGGCGGGTCACGTCCACGATCGTCGACGGCCGGGTGTCGGCCCGGGGACCGCCGTCGACGTACACCGCCACGGCCTGGCCGAGCGCCAACCGAGCCGTTGTTGCATCGTTCGCCGCCGGCTGACCGGACAGGTTCGCGCTCGTAACGGCCAGCGGACCGACCGCGCGGATGATGTCGAGGGCGATGTCGTCGCGGGGCTGACGCACCGCGACCGTCCCCTGGTTGTCGCCGATGTCCCACTCGAGGTCCGGGTCGCACGTGACCACGATCGTGAGCGGACCCGGCCAGTAGGCGTCCACGAGCCGCTGCGCGGCAGGGGGCACGTCGGCGACCAGTCCCGCCAGCTGGGTGCCGCTGTGGATCAGGACCGGGAGCGGGTAGCGGCGTGAACGCATCTTCGCCGCGAAGATCCGGACGGTGGCCGCAGGCTCGAAGGCGTCGGCCGCCACGCCGTAGACCGTGTCGGTCGGGATGACGACGAGGTCCCCGCGCCGCAGCGCGGCGGCGGCGCGGGCCACGGCCTCGTCGCGGTCGTCGCCGATGGTGCTCACCACCTCGGTCACGTGGGGTCCTGCGGCCGGCGGGCAACGAGCACCCGGTCGCGTCCGGTGAGGTCAGCCACGACGCGCACGTCGGTGTACCCGCGCCGACGGGCCGCCGCGGCGACCGCGCCGGCGCGCGTCTCAGCGAGCTCAACCAGCAGATGTCCGCCGGGACGCAGCCACGCGGGCGCCTCGTCGAGCAGACGGTGCACGACCGCGTTCCCGCCCGCCCCGGCGACCAGCGCGTCGCGCGGCTCGTGGTCACGCACCTCCGGAGGGGCCTGGGCGACCTCGCCCGGTGTGAGGTACGGCGGGTTGCACACCACCAGGTCCACGGTCCCGCGCAGGTCAGCGGGAACGGGAGCGAAGAGGTCACCGTGGACGACCCGGCAGGTGTTGCCTGCCCGGTGGACGCCCCGCTCGACGCGCGCAAAGTTGTGCCGCGCCGCTGCCACCGCGCGCGCGCAGCGGTCGGTCGCCACGACGTCGACGGCGTGCACCTCCGTCGCCACGGCGAGGGCCACGGCACCGGCCCCGGTACACGGCTCGAGCACGGTCGCCCGGCCGCCGTCGCCGGCGGCGCGCCGCGCCGCCTCGATCGCCAGGCCGGCCAGGATCTCGGTCTCGGGGCGCGGGATGAACACCCCGGCACGGCAGGTGATGTCCAGGCCACGGAACCCGGTCGTTGCGGTCAGGTGCTGCAGTGGCACACGGGTGGCGCGGACCGCGACGAGGTCGGCCAGCTGGCGCAGACGGTGGTCGTCGACGTCGGCGGTGGTCGCTGTGCGCACCGTGGCCACATCGGCGTCCAGCGCGTGGCGAGCCAGCATCAACGCGTCCACTTCCGGGCGCTCGACACCGGCGCTGGCGAGCGTCGCGGCGTGCGCCCGCACCACATCCATCAGGGCGACGGCGGTCATCCGACGTCCCGCCGCGGCTGGTCGTGTTCCGTCAGCTGGGCGCTGCGGCCGGCCTCGAGCAGGGCGTCGATGAGCTCGTCGAGGCCCCCGCCGAGCAGCCCGTCGAGGTCGTGGGTGGTGAACCCGATGCGGTGGTCGGTGACCCGTGACTGGGGGAAGTTGTACGTGCGGATCTTCTCGCTGCGGTCGCCGCTGCCGATCTGGCCCCGGCGGGCATCGGCGCGTTCCCGGGCAGCCCGGTCCTCCTCGAGCTGGAGCAGCCGCGACCGCAGGATCCGAAGTGCCTTCTCGCGGTTCTGGTGCTGGGACTTCTCGTCCTGGCAGGAGACGACCAGCCCGGTCGGCAGGTGCGTGACGCGCACCGCCGAGTCGGTGGTGTTGACGCTCTGCCCGCCCGGGCCGCTGGATCGGTAGACGTCGACCCGCAGGTCGGCCGGATCGATGTCGACGTCGACTTCCTCGGCGGCGGGCAACACCGCCACCGTGGCGGTGGAGGTGTGGACGCGGCCCTGCGATTCGGTCCGCGGGACCCGCTGGACCCGGTGCACGCCGGACTCGTGCTTGAGGCGGGAGTAGGCGCCGCCGCCACGGACCTCGAAGACGACCTCCTTCAGGCCGCCGATGCCCTGCTCCGACAGCGACAGGACCTCGGTGTGCCAGCCGCGGGACTCGGCGTAGCGGGCGTACATGTCCCACAGCTCCCCGGCGAACAGTCCGGCCTCGTCGCCGCCGGTCCCGGCCCGGATCTCGACGATGACGTCCTTCGAGTCCTTGGGGTCCTCGGGCACGAGCAGTGTCTTGAGCCGCTCCTCGAGAGGCTGCAGCCGCCCAGCCAGCTCGTCGGCCTCGGCGCGCATCAGGTCGCGGTCATCGCCGGACGCTTCTCGTGCCATCTCGCGGGCCGCCTGCAGGTCCCCGCTGACCTGCCGGTACTCGCGGTAGGTCGCCACGAGGTCGGAGAGTTCGCCGTGCCGCTTGGCGAGCTGGACGTAGCGCTGACCGTCGGCGAGCACGGCCGGGTCGGCCAGCTGCTGTTCTAGCTCGCCGTAGGTGCGCTCCATCTCGTCGAGGCGGTCGAACATCTTCGATCCTTGTGGTGACGGTGCGGGCTGTGCGGGGGCGTCGCGTCGGACATTGACGCTCGCGACGCCGTGTCGCTAGTGCCCGTCGGCGACCGTCTCCGGGGGCGGGGCGCCTGTGATCGGGCTCTCGCGCGGGGCGTCGCCGTGCGCGTCCACCGCCACGGTGCTGGGCAGATCCACCGTCCGCCCGTCCAGCTCGCGGTCGGGGACGACCGCCTCGAACGCCCGGATCGCGACCTCGATCTGGTCGGGGGTGGGCGCACGGGTCGTGATCCGCTGCAGCCACAGGCCAGGGAGCATCAGGGCGCGGACCAGCGGGTTGCGCTCACGGGAGGCGCCCAGCCGGATGCCTTCGTAGGCCAGCCCGGCGACCACCGGCAACAGCACCACGCGCAGGGCGACGTGGTAGGTCACTGCGCCGAGCCAGCCGATCCCGGCCGGGGGCGGGACGAGCACCCCAGCGACCGAGTACACCAGCAGCGCCAGGACCATGACGATGACCAGGAAGTTCGTGCCGCAGCGCACGTGCAGCGTCGAGTAGCGGTCGACGTGCGCGGGGTCGAGCGGCTCGCCGTGCTCCCACGCCGCGATCGTCTTGTGCTCGGCCCCGTGGTACATGAACACGCGACGGATGTCGGCCATCAGCGAGATCGACGACAGGTACGCCAGGAAGATCGCGATCCGCAGCAGCCCCTCGACCAGGTGGTAGGCGACGCCGTCGCCGAGCCAGCCGCGGAGCATCGCGAGGACCACGTTGGGTAGCACGATGAACACCGCGATGAAGAACACGACCGCCAGCGCGAGGCTGCCGCCCAGCGCGCGCCCGTCGAGCGGCGCCTCGTCCTCGTCGATCGCCTCCCGGGCGGAGATCCCCAGCGCCTTCACACCGATCGCCATCGCGTCGAACATGGCGTACACGCCGCGCAGCATGGGTCGCCGGAACGCCGGATGGCGCTTGGGGAAGTCCGAGACGGGGTGCCGCTCGAGGTGGATGTGTCCGGACGGGCGGCGGACCGCCACCGACCAGGTGTCGGCGCCCCGCATCATGACGCCCTCGATGACGGCCTGCCCCCCGTAGTAGTGGGGGGCAGCGCGCGGCGGAGTGGTCGCAGCGTCCATGGCCTACTTCTTGCCCGTCGCCTTCTTGATCCGCTTGGTCGACGCCCGCTTCTCCTCGGTCTTCTCCAGGCGACGCTGGAAGCGGTCCACGCGCCCACCGGTGTCCACCAGCTTCTGCTTCCCGGTGTAGAACGGGTGGCAGGCTGCGCACAGCTCGACGCGGATCCGCTCCTTGGTGGCGCGGGTCTCGAAGGAGTTCCCGCACGAGCAGGTCACCTGGGCAGGGACGTAATCGGGATGGATGCCGCCCTTCATCGCTCCTCCTCGCATGTTGCAGGCCGGTGGCGGGCCGGTGTCGGCCACGCCAGTTCAGCTCAGGCTGGACTTGTGGATCAGTTGCAGGAACTGGTTGTTGCTCTTGGTCGCGCGGAGCTTGTCGATCAGCAGTTCCAAGGAGGCCCCCCCGTCCATCGACGCGAGCACACGACGCAGCTTCCACACCGCCTCGAGCTCATCGGGGGCGAGCAGCAGCTCCTCCTTCCGGGTTCCGGACGCCTCGATGTCGACCGCCGGGAAGATGCGCTTCTGCTCCAGGCCGCGCGACAGGCGCAGCTCCATGTTCCCGGTCCCCTTGAACTCCTCGAAGATGACCTCGTCCATCTTCGAGCCGGTCTCGACCAGGGCGGTCGCGATGATCGTCAGCGACCCGCCCTCCTCGATGTTGCGGGCCGCGCCGAAGAACCGCTTCGGCGGGTACAGCGCGGCGGAGTCGACGCCACCGGACAGGATCCGCCCCGACGCCGGTGCCGCCAGGTTGTAGGCCCGGGCGAGTCGGGTGATCGAATCCAGGAGGATGACCACGTCCCTGCCGCGCTCGACCAGCCGCTTGGCGCGCTCGATGGTCAGCTCGGCAACCGCGGTGTGGTCGTCGGCGGGGCGGTCGAACGTCGAGGAGATGACCTCGCCGGTGGTGGACCGCTCGAAGTCGGTGACCTCCTCGGGGCGCTCGTCGACGAGGAGCACCATCAGGTGCGTCTCCGGGTTGTTGGTCTCGATCGCCTGAGCCAGCTGCTTCAGGATGGTGGTCTTCCCCGCCTTCGGCGGCGAGACGATCAAGCCACGCTGTCCCTTCCCGACCGGCGCGATCATGTCGACGATGCGCATCGCGACGGGGGAGCCGTCCTGCTTCTCGAGACGGAAGCGCTCGCGGGGGAAGTACGGGGTCAGCTCCTTGAACTCACGTCGCCGCGGGATGTTGCGCTCGTCGAGCTCGTCGCCCTCGATCGTGTCGACCTTGACCAGCGCGGGGAACTTGTCTCCGCCCTTGGTCTGGCGGATCGGACCCGACACCAGGTCGCCACGCCGGAGGCCGTAGCGGCGGACCAGCGACTGGCTGACGTACACGTCCTTGGGACCGGCCAGGTACCCGGTCGTGCGCAGGAAACCGTAGCCCTCGGGGAGCAGGTCGAGGACACCTTGGCGCACCTCGAGCTCGGAGGTGTCCTCGGACTGGTGCTGCCCACCGTCGCCGCGCCCCTTGCGGTTGCGGCTGCGCTTGTTGCGCCGCCCGCCACCGCCGTCACGGTTGCGCTCGCGGGTCCGCTCACGCTCGGGAGCGTCGTCCGAGTCCCGGTCGTCACGGTCGTCGCGGTCGTCGCGGTCGTCGGCGCTCTCCTCGTCGGCCCGCCCGCCGTCGCCCGCGCCGGTGTCACGTCGCTCGGTCGCGGCGTCGGCCGCGGCCCGGACGGCGGACGCCCCGTTGCCGGTCGGCTCGCCGTTGCCGGACGACATGATCAAGTCGATCAGTTCCGACTTCTTCAGCCGCTGGTAGCCGTGGAGCTCGAGGGTCGAGGCGATCTCCTTGAGCTCCGAGAGCGCCTTGCGCTCCAGGACAGTGCGATCCATCGTTGCTCGTTCCTGCTCGTCGGTTCGTTCGTCGTTCAGCTTCGGCCAGCACCGCGCAACGCGTCCTGGTAGGCGGCCCAGTCCGCCAGGAACCGCTCGAGTCCCGCATCCGTCAGTGGATGAGTGACCAGCTTCACGAACGTCGCGTACGGCATCGTCGCGATGTGGGCACCGACCCGGGCGGCCTCGACCACGTGCTGCGGCGATCGCAGAGACGCAGCCAGGACCTCTGTCCGGTACCCCTGTACCCGGAAGACCTCGCAGATCTCGGCCAGGACGCCGACCCCGCCGCTGGAGATGTCGTCCAGCCGGCCGAGGAACGGTGAGACGTACGTCGCACCTGCCTTGGCCGCCAGGATCGCCTGGGACGCCGAGAAGCACAACGTCACGTTGATGGCGATCTGTTCCCGCGACAGCTGGCGGGTCGCGGCCAGCCCGTCGGGCGTCAAGGGCACCTTCACCACGATGTTGTCCGCGATCGGCGCGAGCTCATGTGCCTCGTCGAGCATCCCCTGCGTATCGGTGGCGACCACCTCGGCCGACACCGGGCCGTCGACCTCCGCACAGATGTCCTTCAGCAGCCCGAAGAAGTCCCTGCCCTCCCTGGCGGCCAACGTCGGGTTGGTCGTGACCCCGTCGAGGACGCCCCATCGGTTGATCTCGGTGATCTCCGCGACGTTGGCGGTATCGAGGAAGAGCTGCATCGGATCGGCGCTCCTTGCTCGCTTCACGATCGCTGGTGGACCGGATCCTCCTGCTGACGGCCGAGGGATCGCCGAGGCTGCTGCCGTCCGCCGTCGACCGGGACCCGGTGGGCCTCGCGGGACGCCACAATCGACTGGCTCGATGTCCGCGCCGGTCGGGAAGCTGGATCGGGTCCGCAACGACGCGACAAGCCAAGGACCCGTCCGGGAGCGGAGAGCGTCCGTGACGCAGCTTGACGCCCACCGGGCATGGTACCACCGCACCGCCGCGGCGGGCGGACGGTCGCCGGCACGCCGGGTGCAGGCGACGGTCGCCGCGCTCGCGGGTTCAGGATGGTTCTCCTGCGCTGCGCGCCGTCCGCGACGACGCGCTCGATCAGGGGGGAACGGGGAACCGCTGTCGAGGGTATGGAGCCGGTACCGGGCAAGCAAGGCGGTGACCGCGGTGGCCGCGGCGACCGCGGCCACCGGCGCGGGCCATCAGGCGGACACCGGCATCGCGGTGAGACCCGACAGCTCCCAACGCACCGGCCGCACCACGAACCCGTGTCCGGCGCCGATCTCGTCGCAGCGGAGCAGTGTCGCGGTGTCGCGCAGCCCGATCGCGGCACAGACCGACGGTCCGGCGCCGGACAACCAGGCGTGGATCCCCCCCGCCCGAAGCTCGGCCACCACCGCGCCACTGGCCTGCATCGCCGCCAGCCTGGCCGGCTCGTGGAGGCGGTCACCGGCCAGCTCGGGGGCGACCGGCCACGCTCCGAGGATCGCGCCCAGGACGTGCCCGGCCCTGCTGGTGTGGTCGACGACCTCCTGGCGCTCGAGCGCCTCCGGCAGCAAGGTGCGGGCTGCGGTGGTCAGCTGCCGGTCTTGGGGGATCAGCGCGACGGGGCGGAGGCGGGCGTGGGGCTGGGCGCGGCGCACCACCAGTCCTCCCGCATCCGTGCGTGCCGCGACCACCAGCCCGCCCAGGACGGCGGGCGCGACGTTGTCGGGGTGGCCTTCGATGTCGGAGGCGATCCGCACCAGCTCGAGGTCGCTGACCTCGAGCTCACACGCCGCGCGGGCCAATCCCAGACCCGCCACGATCGCGGCGGACGATGACCCCAGCCCACGCGCCAGCGGGATGCGGTTCAGGACATCGACGGCGACATCCCCCGGCGGGGTCACGCCGGCGTGGGCACACAGTGCCAGCAGCGACCGCCACAGCAGGTTGCTGTCGTCATCGGGGAGCTCGCCGGCACCTTCGCCGTGCGATGCGACCCGTGTTCGGCGCACACCCCCAGCCACCAGCCGGGCCTCGAGATGCAGGGACACGGCGACGCCGAACGCGTCGAACCCGGGCCCGAGGTTGGCGGTGGTCGCCGGGACCCTGACCACGGCGCGCGCCGGCGCGGTCACCGTCGACGCGTCGCGCCGGGAGCGGTCACGCGAGGTCCAGCAGCTCAGCGGCGCGGGACACGTCGGCGGGGATGACCGGCGGCTGTGCGGCGCCGGCGATCGCCCAATCGGGGTCCTTGAGGCCGTGCCCGGTCAGGACGCACACGACGGTCTGACCGGGCTCGACGTCCCCCGATGCGTTCAGCTGCAGCAGCCCCGCGACCGACGCCGCCGACGCCATCTCCACGAACACCCCTTCGCTGGCCAGCATGCGGTATGCCTGCAGGATGTCGCGGTCGGTGACCGCCTCGATGGAGCCGTTGGACTCGTCTGCGGCTGCCTCGGCCTGCTTCCACGACGCCGGGTTGCCGATGCGGATGGCGGTCGCGATGGTCGAGGGCCGCTCGATGGGTTCGCCGCGGACGATGGGAGCCGCGCCGGCCGCCTGAAAGCCTCGCATCACCGGCAAACCGTCGATCAGTCCGTCGACGTGGTACTCACGGTAGCCACGCCAGTACGCGGTGATGTTCCCGGCGTTCCCGACCGGGATGCACACGACGTCGGGCGCACGACCGAGCTGATCGCAGATCTCCCACGCCCCGGTGCGCTGACCGTCGATCCGGAACGGGTTGACGCTGTTGACCAGCTGGACCGGGAACGTCTCGTCCAGCATCCGGCACAGCTCGAGGGCGTGGTCGAAATTGCCGTCGATCTGGATCACCCGCGCGCCGTGCACCAGCGCCTGCGCGAGCTTGCCGAGGGCGATCTTGCCCTGGGGTACCAGGACCCCACAGACCAGCCCGGCCTTGGCAGCGTACGCCGCCGCGGACGCCGAGGTGTTCCCGGTCGAGGCGCAGATCACCGCCTTGGCGCCGTGCGCGACCGCCTTCGAGATCGCCACGGTCATGCCGCGATCCTTGAACGACGCGGTCGGGTTGGCGCCCTCGTACTTGAGGTGCACCTGGCACCCGGTCCGCTGCGACAGCTGTTCGGAGTGGATCAGGGGGGTGCCGCCCTCGCCCAGCGTCACCACCGGGGCGCCCGAGGCGAAGGGCATGCGTTCGCGGTACTCGGCGACGACGCCCCCCCACACGTGCGCGCGGGGCGTCACCCCAGCGCCTCGGACTCGACGCGCAGCACACTGGCGACCGAGCGCACCGCCGGCTCCCTGCCGAGGTCACCGACCACCGCTTGCAGGTCGCTCTCGCGGGCACGGTGGGTGATCAGGACCAGCTGGGCGGTGTCGCCGTGGCCTTCCTGCCACACCTGGCCGATCGAGACGCCGTGGCGGCCGAACACGGTCGCGACGGCGGCCAGGACGCCCGGGCGGTCCTCGACGTCGAGGAGGACGTAGTACTGGGTCGCGAGCTCGGCGATCGGACGGATGCGCTTGGCGCGGTGACTGGACTCCCGCGGGCCACGCGACTCCTGCAGCAGGTGGCGGGCCACGTGGATGATGTCGCCGACGACGGCCGAGCCCGTGGGCGCCGAGCCGGCACCCCGGCCGTAGAACATCAGCTCGCCGGCGTGGTTGGCCTGGACGAAGATCGCGTTGAAGCTCTCGCGGACCGCAGCCAGCGGATGGGTCTTGCGCACGAACGCCGGGTGGACCCGGACCGCGACCTGCCCGTCGACCTCGCTGGCGATCGCCAGCAGCTTGATGACGTAGCCGAGGCGGTCCGCGACGCTGATGTCGGTCGCGGTGACCGAACGGATGCCCTCCCGGAACACGTCGTCGGCCACCACGCGGGTGTCGAAGGCCAGCGACGCCAGGATGGCGCACTTGGCGGCGGCGTCGTGTCCGGCGACGTCGGCGGTCGGGTCCGCCTCGGCGAACCCCAGCCGCTGAGCCTCGGCCAGGACGTCGTCGTAGGCGGCCCCCTCCTCGGTCATCCGCGTCAGGATGTAGTTCGTCGTGCCGTTGAGGATCCCGATGACGCGACGGATGCGGTCGCCGGCGAGTGACTCCTTCAGCGGCTTGATGATCGGGATGGCCCCGGCCACGGCCGCCTCGTACTGCAGATCGACGCCGGCGTCCTCGGCCAGGTCGAACAGGTCCGGCCCTTCGTGGGCGACGAGTTCCTTGTTGGCCGTCACCACGGGTTTGCGCTGCTTGAGCGCGCGACGGAGCAGGTCCCCGGCCGGCTGAAGACCGCCGATCACCTCCACCACCAGGTCGACGTCGTCGGCGTCGACCACGGCGGCGGGATCGTCGGTGAACACCTCGGCTGGCAGCGGCACGTCACGGTGGCGCGCGGGGTCACGGACCGCGACCCGCGCGATCTCGAGGGTGGCGCCCGTCCGGGCCGCGATGTCGTCGCGGTGCTCGTGCAGGATCCGCGCGACCCCGGCGCCGACGACGCCGCAGCCCAGCAGGCCGATGCGGATGACGCGACGCATGGGAACTCCTTCGCGTTGAGTTCGAGCCTACCGAGCACCCTTGTGGTGCCTGCCAGGGCAGCCGCGTGGAGGATCGCCGTTGGCGGGTCAGCGCAGCGGGACGTCGCGGGCGACCAGGTCGTCGTAGGTCTCGCGCCTCAGGAGGGGACGGACCCGGCCGTCGCGGACCAGCACCGCCGCGGGACGTGGCAGCCGGTTGTAGTTCGACGCCATCGACTCCGTGTACGCCCCGGTCGCGGCGACGGCGAGCAGGTCACCGATCCGCACGTCGACGGGGAGCGACGCGCGTTCGCGCACCAGGTCGCCCGATTCGCAGTGCTTGCCCACCACCGTGAACGCGGCGGCGTCGTCGCTGCCGCGGCGGTTGACGAGCTCGACGTCGTGGTCGGCGCGGTACAGCGCCGGACGGATGTTGTCGCTCATGCCGCCGTCGACGCTCACGTAGGTCCGCACGCCCGGCAGCTGCTTGATCGTTCCGACCTCGTAGACGGTGACGGCGGCGGGACCCACGATGGCCCGCCCCGGCTCCACCCACAGCCGCGGCCGTGGGACGCCGTGCTCGTCGCAGGCCACGTCGAGCGCTTCCGTGACCGTCCGCGCCATCCGCCCGACGTCGACCGGAGGGTCCTCGTGGGTGTAGCGGACGCCCATGCCCCCGCCGAGGTTCAGTTCGGTGATGTCCAGCCCCAGCTCGTCGCGCCAGCGGGCGAGCACCCCGACCAGCACCTCGGCGTTGGCCGCGAAGGGGTCACCGCCGAAGATCTGCGACCCGATGTGCGCGTGGACGCCGACCACGTCGACGTGCTCGAGGGGCAGGGCGTGATCGATCGCGACGCGGTCGTGACCGAAGCGGATCCCGAAGCCGAACTTCGAGTCGTCGTGGCCGGTGCGGACGTAGTCGTGGGTGTGCGCGTCGATCCCGGGCGTGATGCGCAGCCAACACGTGAAGGTGTGGTCGAGTTCGCGACCGAGCGCCTCCAGACGGTCCAGCTCGACGATGCTGTCGACCGCCACACGCCCCACATCCAGTTCCGCGGCGAGACGCAGCTCCGCCAGCGACTTGTTGTTCCCGTGGAACACGACGCGGCGCATCGGGATCTGGGCCACCCGGGCGGTGTGCAGCTCGCCACCCGACACCACGTCGATCCACAGTCCCTCGTCGGCGACCAGCTGCAGGATCCCGACCGTGCACCAGGCCTTGGACGCGTAGGCGACCTCGGCGTCGGCGAACGCCCGGCGGTACTGCCGGCAGCGGGCGCGGACGTCGGCCTCGTCAACGACCCACAGGGGCGTGCCGTGGTCGCGGGCGAGGTCGACGACCGACACCCCGCCGATGTGCAGCACCCCGTCGTCGCCGCGCTGGGCGGTGCATGGCCACGGCCCGAGCGGTCGCTCCGCCGGGCGCCCGCGGGCCAGCGGGTCGTCGGTCACCGCCTACATCCGCTCCGGGGCGGAGACCCGCAACAGCGCCAGCGCCGTGGCCAGGACCTGCTTGGCGGCGACCGCGAGCCAGTACCGCGCCCGTGCGATGTCGTCGCGGACGCCCAGGACCCGGCACTCGGTGTAGAAGCGGTGGAAGGACCCCGCGAGGTCCTCGGCGTACCGGGTGAGGCGGTGCGGGGCGCGCAGATCGGCGGCTTGTGCGACCACCTCCGGCAGCTCGGCCATCCGGCGCAGGAGCTCCTCCTCGGTCGGTTCGGTCAGCAGGTCGAGGGCGGCGTCGTCGACCGTGCCGGCGTCGAAGCCGGCTGCGTCGGCGTTGCGCAGGATCGACGCGATGCGGGCGTGGGCGTACTGGACGTAGTACACCGGGTTGTCCATCGACTGGCGCACGACCTCGTCGAGGTCGAAGTCGATCGGCTGGTCGAGGCCGCTGCGCAGGTAGTGGTAGCGGAGGGCGTCGCGGCCGACCTCGTCGAGGACCTCCGCGAGCGTGACGAACTCACCGGCGCGGGTACTCATCCGGACCGGCTGCCCGCCGCGTGACAGGTTCACCAGCTGCCCGATCCGGATCTCGAGCGTCTCGTCGGGGACGCCCAGCGCCCGCCCGAGCGCCTGCATCCGCCCGACGTAGCCGTGGTGGTCTGCGCCCAGCAGGTAGACGAACCGGTCGTGGCCGCGTTCCCGCTTGTTCTGCAGGTACGCGCAGTCCGCTGCGAAGTACGTCGGCCGCCCGTCGGACCGGACCAGGACGCGGTCCTTGTCGTCACCGAAGGCGGTGGTGTTGAGGAACACCGCGCCGTCTTCCTCGTGGACGTGGCCAGCCTCGGCCAACAGGTCAACCGTGGCCTGGACGGCGCCCTGCTCGTGCAGGGACCGTTCCGAGAACCACGTGTCGAAGTCCACGCCCATGGTGTGGAGCACGTCGCGGATGTGGTCGGTCATGAGCTCGACGGCGATCTGACCGATGCGTTCAGCGACCTCGGCGTCGTCGCCGCCGCCGAACACCGCGTCGCCGAGGTCGGCCTTGATCTGGGCGGCCAGCGCGTCGACGTACTCCCCGCGGTAGTGCTCGTCGGTGCGGTGGCGCCCGAGGCCGGCCGCCACGACCGACTCGCCGAAGCGCCGGATCTGCTCTCCGGTGTCGTTGAGGTAGTACTCGCGCTCGACGTGGTGGCCGTCGGCTTCGAGCAGCGCCGCGATCGCGTCACCGGCCGCCGCCCACCGGCCGTGGCCGACGTGCAGCGGCCCAGTGGGGTTGGACGAGACGAACTCGACGTTGACGTGTTCGACGTCGACGTCCGCGCGGGTGCGCCGACCGAAGCGGTCGCCTTCCGCCAGGACGCGCCGCACGACGTCCTGGAAGTAGCTGTGGGCCAGCCGGAAGTTGACGAAACCGGGGCCGGCCACGTCGACGGCGGCGATCACCGGGGGGACCTCGAGGTTGGTCATCAGCTGCTCGGCGATGGCGCGGGGCGTCTGCTCGGCCTCGGCGGCGATCGACAGCGCCACCGGGGTCGCCCAGTCGCCGTGCTCGGGTTGGCGAGGCCGTTCCAGAGGGATCTCTGCGACTTCCGGCAGTCCGGCGGCCAGCAGGGCGGTGCGGATGCGGGTCGCCAGTTCCGCCAGGACAGGGTCGAGTTCCTGTGGGGTCGTCATCGCCTACCGAGGGTACGCAACGGTCGATGTGGCGGAGCCGCGAGCGCCGGTCAGCGGCTCCGCCCCGTCAGCTCGTCGACCAGCTCCACCAGGTCGATCGGGTCGAAGGGCTTGGTGATGTAGGCGGCGACCCCCAGGTCGGTGCCCTTCTGGATGTCGGCGTCCTGCGCGCGAGCCGACAGGAACACCACCGGGATGGCCTGCAGGTCGGGGTCGGCCTTCAGTTCGGCGCAGACCTGCCAGCCGTCCTTCTTGGGCATCATGACGTCGAGGAGGATCGCGTCGGGCCGGGTGGTGCGAGCCTTGACGAGGGCCTCGTCGCCGTCCGAGGCGACCTCGACCTCGTACCCTTCCATCTCCAGGTTGACCTGCAGCAGGCGTTGGATGACCGGGTCGTCGTCGACCGCCAGCACCTTGGTCACCGCCCCTCCCCTGACCCTCGGACGGAACCGTAGCCCTCACTGACACGGCGTCGGGCCGCACACGGTCGGCATCCGGTGCAACGGCCGGCGCCCAGGATCGGTGGTAGCCTCGCTGCGCGCCCCCGACCGGGCGCCGTCGTTGCGCGGGCGTAGCTCAGCAGGATAGAGCGTCGGCCTCCGGAGCCGAAGGTCGTGGGTTCGAATCCCGCCGCCCGCACCACCATCTTTAGACCCTCCCCGCTCCCGGATCCACATGAGGAGGCGACGGGTGCCGTCCAGGGCCGACGACTGGTTGCGGCAGGGCCTGCGTGATCTCGAGCACGCGGCCGAGGCGCGTGAGTCCGGCCGTCACGAGTGGCGTGTTTCGCCGCGCAGCAGGGCACCGGGAAGCTGGTGAAGGCTCTGCACCTGTCGCTCGGGCAAGAAGCGTGGGGCCATGTCGTCGCCAAGCTGCTGCGAGAGCTGCCCGGCGAGCTGACGGTTCCTGGGGATCTGATCGACCGAGGGCGGGTCCTCGACAACTTCTACATCCCGTCCCGCTACCCGAACAGTCACCCGGAGGGCGCCCCGTTCGAGCACTACGGCATCCTGCGGAGCGAGGAGGCGCTGGCCCATGCCCGTGCGATCGCTGAGTTCGTCCGTTCTCAGATGGCCTGACGGCGCCACCGTCGATGCGGCGGTCCGGCGGTGGGCCGACAGCGTCGTCGAGAGGCATCGCGACGTCGTCGGGGTGGGGTACTTCGGTTCGTACGCCCGCGGCGACTCGGGTGTGGGAAGTGACGTGGACCTGATCATCCTCGTCAAGGACGCCGACCAGCCGTTCGAGCGGCGCGCCACGCGCTTCGACACAACGGACCTGCCGGTGCCCGCCGAACTGGTCGTCTACACCACCGACGAGTGGGCCAAGCTGACCAGCGGCCCGGGGTTCGCCCGGACCGTCGCCGGCGAGGTGATCTGGATCGGCGGTGACGAGCAATACCGAGGGCAGCCCCCGAACCGCTGACCGCGGGGTGAGGCCCGATGTGGGTCACGTCTCCTGCTTCGGGCGGGTCGGCAGCTCGCCATCGGCCTTCCCGGTGACGTCGATGCGTTTGTCCTCGACCTGCAACGACCACTGGTCGAAGGTCTCGCGCCGGTCCATCAGGAAGGGGCTGGCGTCGTACAGCGGTCGCGCCGAAGAACAGCAGCCATCTCGTAGCGATTGAGCGCCCCGGTTGTCACCGCGGTGAAGAAGAGGGACCGCAGCTCCAGCGAGACCTCGTCGAGCGGGAAGTCGGACCGCCCCTGGAGGCTCTCGGCGCATCCGACCGTCTGCTGCTGGTGCGGGCGTTCTTCGACAAGCCGAGGACTGCTGCCGCCCGCGAAGCTCCCCATCCCTGCCCACTTCTGTCCCCCGGCCGCCACCCGGCCCGGTCAACCGGTGACGTCGAAGCTGATCGCGGCGCCGCGGGTGGCGTCCGGCGCCGTCGCGTTCAGCACGAAGGTGTGCTGGCCGGGGGCGGCGTCGGCGGGCACGGTCACCTCGACGGTGAAGTCCGGGCCGTCGGCGGTGGCCAGCACGCGACCGTTGCGGTCGTCCCAGCGGACCTCGACCGGACCGTCGGCGAAGCCCTCGACCGTGATGGTGACCCGAGTGCCGGCCGGGCCGGCGTGCGGGGAGACGTCCAGGCGCATCCGTGGCTGCGCCTCGACCGTGGCCACCTGCGGCGACGCACCCGGAGCGGGCGGCGGGCCGACACCCGACAGCTCGGGTGGCGGCGCGGGCGCCGCGGTCGCCACCCCGACCTCCACCGATCTCTCCACGGCAACAGAGCTGGCGCCCATCGGCATGAACGCCAGGGCCAGCGGCCACATCAGCCCCGAACCCACACCGGGCACGGGCAGGAACCCCCCCGGGCGGAAGTGACCCAGGTCCTCGGCGGCGATCTCCAAGACGTCGTCGGGCGCGGCGACCGCACCAGCCGAGCCGTGCTTGGTGATCCCGGCGACCAGCCGCAGTGACCCGGCGGGCCCGTCGCCGGCGCCCTCACCAAGGGAGCGGGCCAGCTCGAACACGTCGACGGTGACCCGGTCGATCAGCCGGTTGGAGACCTCGACGGTCACCCCGCCGACCGTCTCGGGGATCCGCTGCAGGTCGCGGCGCGCCTGCTCGGCGTCGCCCGCGACGTCCTCGCCGAGCACCTCGGCCATCGCCGCCACCATGGCCTCGGCCATCGCCCGGGTGTGCAGCACCACGGCCAGCACCCGCCCGTCCGCGCCGTCGCTGTGGCCGGCCGCCACCGCGGCGGTCGTGAAGCGGCGAGCGAACTCGCCCGGGGAACCGCCGAAGGCCTCCTGCTGGGCGGCCTGCATCTTCGAGGTGTCCACGCCGCCGCCCAGCACCATCCTGTCGGGCGGTTCGGGGGGCTCACCGACGAGGCCGACCCACCGGCCGTCGAGCAGGCCGGTCCACATCTCGGTCACAGCCTGCGGTGCCTGCTGCGTGTCGGCCAGCAACTCGTCGCGCTCCAATGGCAGGCCGAACGCTTCGGCGATCCAACCCACGTCGGTGCGCAGGTAGGTGTGGGTCGCGTCGGTCCGGCGCAGCTCGAACAGTGACTGGCCCATCGCCGCGACCGTAACCTGGACGGCGTCGCCGCCCGATGTGTGCCCGGTGATCTCCAGGCTGTCCAGCAGCGCCCCGACCGGCACCTCGCCGGACGGCAGCTCGGCGCGGGCGACGTCGTCGAGATCGGCCGCGACGTGGAACGCGAACGACCCGGAGAAGCTCCGCTCGACCGCGTCGATCAGCGCGTCGGTGGGGTCGGCCGGGCCGGTCGTGCCCCCGCAGGCGGCCAGCAGCAGCACTCCGACGGCCACGAGCGACGAGCAGCGTCGGATCCGCCCGCGCGTGGTCACGTCCCCTCCGAGGCTGTGCCCGGCGCAGGGTAGACGGTGCGGTCGGGCGGCCGGGAGGGGCCCGGAACCGATCGTGACATCCGGTCGCACTCAGGCCGTCGAGCGCCTCCCAAGACCGGCCGGTCCGGCCTGGTCGCCCGACAGCGGCACGTCGCCCTCGATCGTTCCGTGCTCAGGTTGCTCCGTCGCGTCCGGCGCCGGTCGGGACGGAGTGGGTACCGCCGCGTCGATCCGTCCCTGCGAGCAGGATGCCGGCGACGGCGCCCCCGTCGGTCGCTGCGCGCACGGATACACCGACGTCGTCTCAGGCGATCTCGGCTCACCCGATGCGAGCCTGCCTCATCGATTCTGTCGTCGACGGTGAGGGCTAGGGTTCGCCGATGAACGTCGGACTCCACGGTCGGGACGGTCTCGAGGCGTCCCGTTGGGTGAGGGGGCAGCCATGGGACGTAGCAGGAGCATCCGGTTGGTGGCCGCGGTGGCGTCGCTGGTGCTGGCCGGCGTGGCGCCCGCCGCTGCTCATCCTGCAGCGCAGCGGCAACAGGCGACCTCGTCAGCGACCGGCGGGGGCTCGCACCTCGACAACCCACGTCAGGGCCTCGAGGAGGTCGGCTTCCACAACCTCGACAACAAGGGGTTCAACACCGACATCTGGACGCACGTGACCCAAGAAGGCACGCCGGACGCGCGCCTGTTCGCCTACACCGGGACGTGGGGGTCGCTGATCGGGAACGACCCTTGCCCGTCACAAGGTGACGATCCGCAGGACCCGCAGAAGTCGGGGGTGTGGGTCGTGGAGGCAACCGAACCCGACAAGCCCGGAGTCGTCGCCAAGCTCGCGACGGTCCCGGGATCGCAGAACAACGACGTGAAGGTCGTGGAGGGCGTCGAGACGGCGGCGTTCAACGGGGACATCCTGGCCCACTCCCTGGAGCCCTGCGGGGCGGACCTCGGCGTCGCGCTGATCGACGCCGTCAACGACATCCCGCGCGCACAGACCGGCTTCCAGCTCTGGGACGTGACCGACCCCACCGCACCGGAGCGCCTGGGGAGCTTCAACAACGGAGGGTTGGGCACCCACAACCTGTTCGCCTTCCACCGACCCGACCTGCAGAAGGCGTTCGTCGCGGCGGTCCACAACGACTCGGACCTGCTCACCGGCGATGACCTGGTGGGCACGGTGCAGTTCGTCGACATCTCCGATCCCAACGCCCCCCAACTCGTATCGCAGTGGGCCCTGGCCGACGCCCAGACCCCAGGTGGCCCCACATTCGACGAGCTGTGCGAGCCGCGTGGCGAGCACCTGGCGTCGTGCAACCTCCACGACGTGTGGGTGAGCGACGACGGCAAGATCGCCTACCTGTCGTTCTGGGACGCGGGGCTGATCCTGCTGGACGTCGAAGACCCGACCGAGCCGGCGTTCATCGGCCAGATCCAGCCCGGTGGGACCGACAACGAGGGCAACACCCACGCGGCCGTCCCGCTCATGATCGGTGGGAAACACCTCGTGATCGTCGGCGACGAGGACTTCGTCGGGCCGGGGCCGGCACCGTTCACGGTCATCGCGTCCGCCCCCGACGGTGCGGCGGTGGACGACGGTGAGCGCTTCCAGGGCGCGGAGTTCACCGGCACGCAACCTCTGACCGAAGAGGGCACCGGACCGTTCCCGGCGCTGGCCTCCGATGACGGGTTCGGGTGCTCGTACCTGCAGGCCGGACCGACCGGAGCGACGCTCGACGGCTGGATCGCGGTGGCCCGCCGCGGAGGCGCGTGCCCGCTGTTCCAGCAGAAGGTCACGACCGCCGAGACCGCCGGGGCCGCCGGCCTGATCGTCGTCAACGACCAACCGCAGGGGACCACGTCGGGGCTGGCCACCGGGCAGATCCCTGCGATGATGATCCCGAACGAGCCCGGCGAGCGACTGCTGGACTCGATCGACGCCCTCGAGGCCCGGGTCACGGTGACCATGCAGCTGCAGGAACCCGATCAGATCAACCCGTGGGGGTTCATGCGCGTGGTCGACGCGACCAGCTCCGACCCGGCCCAGTGGAAGGAGGTCTCGACGTTCAAGGCGCCCCACGTCGACACCGTCGAGGGTCAGGGACCCGAGAACGTCTTCAGCGCCCACAACCCGATCGTGGGGCCCGACGGGCGGGTGTACTTCGCCTGGTACACCGACGGCGTCCGGGTCCTGGAACCCAACGGTGCCGGCGGCCAGTTCCGCGAGGTCGCCTGGTTCGTCCCCCTCGCCACAGACCACGACAACGACAACGACGCTGATCCGCACGGCGTGCAGGAGGCCAACACGGGGTTCTGGGGGTCGAAGGCCGTCATCCACCCGACCACCGGTGAGCTGCTGGTGTTCAACAGCGACCTCAACCGCGGCATCTACATCCTGCGGGCCACCGACCAGGGTGCGCGACAGGGACCGGGCAGCACCAGCGGCAAGGAGACCGCGCAGCAGCCGCCGTCGGCCAGCGGGTCGACCGCACCGGTCCTGCCCGCCACCGGCGGCGGCCAGGCCGCCACCGGTCTGCTCGCGCTCGGCGGCGCGTTCCTGGCTGGCCGATGGCGACGCGCGGGGCGACGTTCGTCGCCCGACGCCGAGGCCTAGGGGCGGAACCCGCCGCCGCCAGCCAGCGCGGCGAACACCACCGCCATCAACACGATGAACAGCACGATCGCGACGGCAGCCGGGATCAGCACCACCGCGATCGCCCGCCCGGTCGAGAACCGGTTGTTCTCGCGGACCGCGATCACCGCCAGCGCGATCGCCCAGATGCTGATGCCGAGGTTGACGATGACGCCGAGCAGCGCCCCGGCCATCCCGAGCACCAGGGGCAGCAGCTGGCCGAAGACCCCGAAGGCCGAGGGGACGTAGGCGAACCCCAGCCCGGTGAACAGCCCGCGGAAGGAACCCTCGCCGCCGAGCAGCAGGCTGACGCCGTGGAGGATCGCCGTGCCGATGGCCAAGCCGATGATCCCGAACACCGGTCCGGCGACGACCCCCGCCGCCAAAAGCGGCCCGCGCATCTGCGCCAGGTTGGGCTGCGCCCCCTGCATCTGCGCGGGGCCGGCCCCGAACCCGGCGACCGTCGACATCCACGACAGCAGCCCCACGACGGCCACGACGATCACAGCCCACCCGACGTTGGGGTTCGCGGTCAACCGGCGCAGGGTCGGCACCGGCTCCGTCAGGACCGACACCACCGTCTCGAGCAGTCCGGCGTCGGCCACGTCGGCCTGCTCGTCGACGCGCGAGTCGCCGGTCTGCTGGTCGACACCGCTGGCGTTCTGGTCGACATCCGACGTGCCGCGGCGATCCTCGTTGCTCGTGTCGCTCATCACGGAGCTCCGTATCGCGGGGCCACGACCGTATCGAGCAGGGAGCGCAGCGCGCCGATCTCGTCGCCCTCGACCCCTCGGCGTAGCAGCTGCTGCACCGCCCCGAACTGTGGGCCACCGAACAGCTGCTCGAACAGCGACGGGCGGAGGTCGATCACGTGGGCGTCCTCGATCCCGGCCAGGTCCTCGGCCTCCTGCACCGCCTCGTCCAGGCCGCCGAGCACGTCGACCAGTCCCAGCTCGAGCGCCTCCTGACCGGTGTACGGCTGCCCGGTGGCCAGTGCCCGCACCCGCTGCTGTGACAGGTCGCGGCCGTCCGCGACCGCCGTCACGAACTGGTCGTACAGCTGGTCGGCCATGCTCTGCAGGATCGCGCGACGTTCGGGGGTCATCCGCCCCGGCAGCAGCATGTCCTTGTGCTCTCCGGCGGTCACGGCTTCGACCTCGACCCCGAGCTTGTCCAGCAACTCCTGGACGTCGAGGATCGTCATGATCACGCCGATGCTCCCGGTCATGGTCGCCGGTTTGGCGACGATGCGGTCAGCGCTGGCCGCGGCGTAGTACCCGCCGGACGCGGCAACGTCTCCCATCGACACGACGACCGGCAACGGGAACTCCGCGATCAGAGCGGCGACCTCCTGTGAGGCGGCCGCCGTGCCGCCCGGCGTATCCAGCCGGAGGACGACCGCCCGCACGCCGCCATGGCGCTCGGCGGTCTCCAGGCGCTCACGGACCAGCATGGGGGAGATCGCGGCGCCACCCAGGGGAGAACCGACGCTGTCCTGGATCGGACCGGCCAGGTGCACGACCGCCACCGCGTCGCCTGTCCGACCGCGACCACCGCCGGTGGGGACGACCGCCACCGCCACCACGGCCGCGAGCACCAGGACGATCAGGACGATCCCTGCGACGCGCTTGCGCGACATGACGCCCCCGGCTCGAACGTCTCGATCCTAGGCAGCCCGCGGTCGGACCGTCCCCATCGCCACGTGCTGCTAAGCTTTGCATCCAGCGCTGGCATCCATGGTTGGCATCCAGGGTTGGCATCCAGGGTTGGCATCCAGGGTTGGCATCCAGGGTTGGCATCCAGGGTTGGCATCCAGGGTTGGCATCCAGGGTTGGCATCCAGGGTTGGCATCCAGGGTTGGCATCCAGGGTTGGCATCC
>JAHWKW010000008.1:113589-150777 GCA_019347675.1 Actinomycetota bacterium
GGTTGGCATCCAGGGTTGGCATCCAGGGTTGGCATCCAGGGTTGGCATCCAGGGTTGGCATCCAGGGTTGGCATCCAGGGTTGGCATCCAGGGTTGGCATCCAGGGTTGGCATCCAGGGTTGGCATCAGGCAGAACGGAGGCTGCGTGGCCCTCAGCCGCGACGACAACCCGTACATGCCGGGCTTCGGGATCGTGCCGCCGGCTCTGGCGGGACGCGAACCGGAGTTCGCCGACCTCGAGGCGGCCCTGCGCCGGGTGCGCCGCGGCATCTACGAGCAGCCACGGCTGTTGTCGGGCGACCGTGGCATGGGCAAGACGGCCGTGCTGGCGGAGCTGGTCGTCGAGGCGCGTGCGAACGGTGTCTGGGCGGTTGACGTCGAAGCGACCCGGACGGGTGACGCGCTGGTCCCGCTCCTGCGCGACCTGCGCCGCGTCCTCGTGGACCACGACCGCGACCGCCGCATCGGCGAGTACGTCGACCGGGCGCTGGCGGTGTTGGCGGCCTTCGGCATCAAACACGGCACCTTCGAGCTCGCCGTGGAGGTCGAACCGGCGGCCGGACGCGGCGGTTCGGGCGACCTCGCAACCGACCTGGGTGACGTCCTCGAGGCGGTGGGCGAGACGGCAGCCCAGGCGCAGACGGCCGTGCTGCTCACCGTCGACGAGATCCACGCCATGCCGGCCGGGCAGATGGGTCCGCTGTTCGCGGCGCTGCAGCGCAGCGCCCGCCACGAGCGCGAACCCGGTTCCCACCTTCCCGTGCTGACGGTGGTGGCGGGCCTGCCGCACTCGTTGGGGGTGCTGCGGGCCGCATCGTCGACGTACGCCGAACGGCTCCGCCGGCACGACCTGGACCTCTTGGGCGACGGTCCGGTCGTCGAGGCGCTGACGGTGCCCGCTGAGGAACGCGGCGTGCGGTTCACGCCCGAGGCGCTGGGCACGCTCGTGGCTGCGATCGGTGGCTACCCCTACTTCGTGCAGCTGATGGGCTACGAGGCCTGGAACGCCGCCGCTGACCGGGGGGCACGCAGCGTCATCCGTGACGACGCCGCGGCAGCCGGTGTGGCTGCGGGGCGGCGTGCGGCCGCGGGCATCTACTCGTCACGGCTGGCTGAGGTGCCAGACGCCGAGCGCCGATACCTGGACGCGGTCGCCGACCTCGAACCAGCGGCCCGCCGGTCGACGCAGGTCGCCGAGCGGCTGGGTGGCACCGCGGAGCAGTGGGGTTGGGCGCGCCGGCGCCTGATCGAGCGTGGCCTGCTCCGACCCGACGGGTACGGCCGGGTCGCCTTCGCGCTGCCCGGACTGGAGGGTTTCCTCCGCGACCGGCCGAGGGACTGAAGGGGGCCGGCGACCACGGCCAGGGCCGTCAGGGTCGCCGTCTTGGCGTCACGTCGGTCGGCTCGGCGCGGGCCGTGGCGAGGCCGACCGCGTGCGGCGCCCCGCTCGCTAGCCTCGATCGCCACGGCCTCGATCGCCACGGACGGGACGGCGCCAGGTCAGGAGCCAGCACCATGGAAGACACGCCCCTCGAACGGCCGGCGGACGTGGTCGATCCCACCGACCGGTCCCTGTACGTCGACACGGCCGGGGCCGGGTACGACCCGCTGTCCGGCCCACGCAGGCACAGGGACAGCTTGGGCCGCGAGGTCGCCCCCGACCTGGTCGCCCTCATCGGCGACACGCCTCTGGTCGCCCTAGACCGGCTTGCGCGTGACGTGGCACCCACCGTCCTGGCCAAGCTGGAGTTCCTCAACCCCGGCGGGTCGGTGAAGGACCGCATCGGCATCGCGATGATCGAGGCGGCCGAGGCCGGCGGTCTGCTCAAGCCCGGAGGGACGATCGTGGAGCCGACGTCGGGGAACACCGGTGTGGGGCTGGCGATCGCCGCAGCGCACCGGGGGTACCGCTGCATCTTCGTGATGCCCGACAAGATGTCGCAGGAGAAGATCAGCCTGCTCCGTGCCTACGGTGCCGAGGTCGTGGTCTGCCCGACCGCGGTCGAGCCCGACGACCCACGGTCCTACTACTCCGTGTCCGACCGCATCGCCCGGGAGACCCCGGGCGCGTTCAAGACCAACCAGTACTTCAACCAGGCCAACCCGGTCGCGCACGAGCTGTCGACCGGTCCGGAGCTGTGGCGCCAGACCAACGGCCTGATCAACGTGTTCGTCGCCGGGATCGGGACGGGTGGGACGATCACCGGCGTGGGGCGCTACCTCAAGCAGCGCAAACCCGACGTGCACGTGGTCGGTGCCGACCCGGAAGGGTCGGTCTACACCGGCGAGGCGCACCCGTACCTGGTCGAGGGCATCGGCGAGGACTTCTGGCCCGAGACGTTCGACGCGGGTGTGGTCGACCGGTACGTGCGGGTCTCCGACCGCGATTCGTTCCTCATGGCGCGCCGCTGCACCCGCGAGGAGGGCGTCCTGGTCGGTGGGTCGGGGGGGACCGCGCTGGTCGCGGCGCTGGACGTCGCGCACGAACGCGAACCCGACGACACGGTGGTGGTGCTCCTGCCCGACTCGGGTCGCAACTACCTCTCCAAGCTGTACGACGACCACTGGATGGCCGAGCACGGCTTCCTGGACCGCGAGGGCGGCCGGGTCTCGGTCGGGGAGGTGGTGCGGTCCAAGCCCGATGACCTCCCGACGCTGATCCACTGCCACCCCTACGAGACGGTGGCGCAGGCCATCGCGCTGTTGAAGGAGTTCGGCGTGAGCCAGATACCGGTGTTCCGCGAAGGAGAGCACGAACCGACGGTCGCCGGCGTCATCGGCTCGATCCGCGAGAACGCCGTCCTCGACGCGGTCCTGCAGGACGCGCGTGTGATGCAGAAACCGGTGATCGAGGTGTTGCAACCCCCCCTACCGGTGGTCGAGGTCGACGCCCCGCTGGATGACGTGTTCAGCGATCTGGCGGCCGGCAGCCCTGCCGTGGTCGTGATCGATGACGAGCGGCCGATCGGGGTGCTCACCCGTGCGGATCTGCTGTCGTTCCTGGCCACCCAGCGCTGAACGGACAACCGCGGCGTGCGGATCCGGGGCGTAGGGTCGCGGCGGCGGAGGTGGTAGGAGCTAGCGGAGGTGGTAGGAGCTACGAGCATGGACGCACTCGACTTCATCCAGCAGGACCACGATCGTTTCCGGGCGCTGCTGGACCGCTACGAGGAGATCGACCCCGATGACCACGCCACCAAGCGAGAGGTGATCGACGAGCTGATCGCCGCGGTGGTGCGGCACTCAGCCATGGAGGAGGAGGCCTTCTACCCCGTGGTGATGCGCGACGTCCCACATGTCGAGGAGGACATCCGCGAGGAGATCGAGGAGCACCACGTCATCGAGGTCGTGATGGCGGAGCTCGACGGCCTCGACGCGACGCACGAGCAGTTCGACGCCAAGGTCGAGGTCCTCGCCGAGAACCTCCTGCACCACCTGTACGAGGAGGAAGACGAGCTGTTCCCGCGGGTCCGCTCCGCGTTCGACGACGACGCCCTCGCGCGGCTCCTCGACGGCTTGCGGACGGCCAAGGAACGAGCGCCTTCGCGGCCCGATCCTGACCGGGTCGGCGGCTGAGAGCGCGGATGCACTTCGAGACCTGCGCCATCCACGTCGGCCAGCAACCCGAGCCGACCACCGGGGCGGTGATCGTCCCGATCTTCCAGACGTCCACGTTCGCGCAGGACGCCGTGGGAGAGCACCGCGGGTACGACTACGCCCGCACGGGCAACCCCACGCGGACGGCCCTGCAGGACTGCCTGGCCAGCCTGGAAGGCACCGAACGCTGTGTGGCGTTCGCCTCGGGGATGGCAGCGACCGACGCGGTGCTGCGGCGACTAGATCCCGGCGACCACCTGATCCTCACCGACGACGTGTACGGCGGGACCTGGCGGCTGGTCGCACAGGTCCTGGCGCGAACCGGTGTCGCCTACACCGCCGTCGATATCACCGACCTCGATGCGGTGGCCGCCGCGTTCACCGACCGCACGCGCCTGGTGTGGGCCGAGACCCCCTCCAACCCCCTGCTGAACGTCTGCGACGTCGCCGCGCTGGCCGACCTCGCCCACCGCCACGGCGCGCAGCTCATCGTCGACAACACGTTCGCGACGCCCTTCCTGCAGCGCCCCGCGGAGCTCGGGGCGGACGTGGTGGTGCACTCGACGACCAAGTACATCGGAGGACACTCCGACGTGGTGGGCGGGGCCGTGTGCACCGATGCCCACACCGCCGGCGAGATCGCCTTCCTGCAGAACGCGGCCGGGGCCGTGCCCGGTCCGTTCGACTGCTTCCTCGCCCTACGAGGGGTGAAGACGCTCGCGCTGCGCATGGAACGCCACTGCGCCAACGCCCGGGTGATCGCCGACGTCCTCGCCGCTCACCCCAACGTGCGGCACACCTACTACCCGGGCCTCCCGAGCCACCCGGGTCACGAGGTTGCGGCCCGCCAGATGCGCGACTTCGGTGGGATGATCTCGTTCCAGGTCCACGGCGGCGCGGACGAGGCCAGGCGGATCGCCCGCTCGACCCGGCTGTTCTTCCTCGCGGAGTCCCTCGGAGGCGTCGAGAGCCTGATCGAACATCCCGGCGTGATGACGCACGCGTCGGTTGCCGGCTCGCCGCTGGAGGTCCCCGACGACCTGCTGCGACTATCGGTGGGGATCGAACACGTCGACGACCTGTGCGCCGACCTCGAGGAGGCGCTGGGCTGAAGGCCAGCACCCGATCCTGACCGGTTGCTGACCGCAGGACGCGGTCGGGAGCTGGGTTACCGTTCGCAGCGACCCGTCGACGGAAGGCCGAACGTGCGCAGCTGGCGCCACCGCGTGCGCCACTGCGCGGCGGTGGTCATCGCCGCGATGATCGCCTCGGCCTGCGGCGAGGTCGTCACGCTCGACCCCCCCCGGATCGGCGAGGCGCCCCGCCGCCCGCCCGAGCAGTCCTACGTGTACGACGCCGCCGGCAACCAGCTGGCGGTCCTGCGGTCCGAGTTCCGCGAGCGTGTCGCGCTCGACCGCATCCCCGCCGTCCTCCGCGATGCGGTCGTCGTGGCCGAGGACAAGCGGTTCTGGGTCCATGCCGGCATCGACGCGCGCGCCATCGCCCGCGCCGCGCTGCGCAACGTCGGCGAAGGTCAGGTCGAGCAGGGCGGGTCGACGATCACCCAGCAGCTGGTCAAGAACCTGTATCTGCCCGACGCGCCGCGCAACGTCCGGACCAAGGCGCGCGAGGCGTTGCTGGCGCGCGACCTGGAGCGGCAGTGGTCCAAGGATCGGATCCTCGAGGAGTACCTCAACACCGTCTACTTCGGCAACGGAGCGTTCGGGGTTCAGGCGGCCGCCTCCACCTACTGGCGGAAAGACGTCTCGGAGGTGACCCTGCCGGAAGCGGCGCTGCTGGCCGCGGTGATCCGCGCGCCCGAGACGTTGGACCCCTCCGAGGCCCCAGAGGCAGCCACGGCCCGCCGTGACCAGGTTCTGCGCGCGATGCGCGAGGAGTCTCTGGTCGGGGTCGAGGACGTCGAGGCGGCCCTGTCCACGCCGGTGCAGGTGCAGCCGCGGCCAGCGTCGCCAGCCACCGTCCAGCCGTACTGGGTCGACTTCGTCGTCCGCACGTTGCGACGCGAACCCACCTTCGGGTCCAGCGAGGCAGACCGGGCAGCGCTGCTGTCCGGCGGGGGCCTGCGCATCCACACGACGTTGGATCCGGTGATGCAGGCCAAGGCGGAGGCATCGACCCGCCGCTTCTTCGCCGACGCGGGCGATCCCGAGGTGGCCCTGGTCGCGATCGAGCCGGATACCGGAGCGATCCGTGCCTCCGTCGGAGGCCGTGACTACCACTCGAGCCAGTTCGACCTCGCGACGTTGGGCCGACGCCAGCCCGGCTCGACGTTCAAGGTGTTCGTGTTGGTCGCTGCGCTCACCGCCGGCTACCGGCCGACGACCGTCGTCAACGGCGACCAGGGCGTGTTCCGGATCAACGAGGGTCCCAGCGACCAGGACCGGTGGCGGGTCCGCAACTACGACCGGGCCAACTACGGTCCCATCACCCTCGACCAGGCCACCCGCTCGTCGGTGAACGGCGCCTACGCGCGGATCGCGCTGGACATCGGCATCGGCCGTGTCGTGGCAGCGGCGCGGGCGCTGGGCGTCGCGTCGCCCCTGGGGAGCAACCCGGCCATCGCCCTGGGCGGCACCGAAGTCGGTGTGTCGCCGCTGGAGATGGCGGCCTCGTACGCCACGCTCGCCAACCTCGGCATGCGCGCCCCGGCCTCCCCGATCGACCGGGTCGAGGACGCCCGCGGAAACGTGATCTGGCGCCCCGACCGCACGCCACGCCGCGTGATCGATCCCGGGGTCGCCTGGCTGGCCACGCAGATGCTGCGGGCCGTGGTCGAGGACGGCACCGGCGTGCGGGCCCGCCTCCCCGGCTGGGAGGTCGCCGGCAAGACCGGGACGACCAGCCGGTACACCGACGCGTGGTTCGTGGGGTACACCGCCGAGCTGGCCACCGCCGTGTGGATGGGTTACCCCAACGAGCCGAGTCGCCGGCCGTTGCGCCACATCGACGGCGAAGCAGTGGTCACCGGTGGAAGCTGGCCGGCCCGGATCTGGCGCGCGTTCATGGAGCAGGCACTGGCCGGGATGACCCCGACCGGCTTCGTTCTGCCCGAGGAGTACCAGGTCGCGGTCGAGATTGACCCTGAGACGGGCCTGCGCGCAGCACCGTGGTGTCCCGGAGAGATCCGCACGATGCCGCGGATCCTGGTTCCCACCGGCACCTGCCCGTCACCGCCTCCGCCGCCGCCGCCGCCACCGGCCCCGACGCGACCCGAGCCGGGCGGTCCCCCCGATGGCGGAGAGACCGCTGGCTCCGGCACGCCAGAGGGGACGCAGAGCCCGCCGGAGGGTTCGACCGCTCCTCCCGTGGGCGAGTCGGCCCCGCCACCGACCGGCGGCACGACCGATACGACCCGGACGCCGACCGGAGGGTCGGCCGAGAGCCCGTCGGCAGGTTCCCAACCCGACCCGGCGGAGAGCAGCGCGGCGCCGGGGACGGAGACGACCGCTCCCGACTCGGCGACCGCGTCACCGAGCCCGGCGCCGACCGGTTCAGCGTGACGAGCGATCCCACGCGAGCGCTTGTCGAGGGAACGCGCACGGGATCACGACGGGGGTGTCGCAGGCCCTTGTCGCTGGCGCGACACGTGACTAGAGTCCCGGGCCGAGCTTCGAGAAACCTTTCACAAGCGCGGGCCGTCCCCCGCAAGCCGCACCCTCACGCGGAGGTCGACGATGGATTGGCGCACCCAAGCAGCGTGCATGGACCAGGATCCCGAGCTGTTCTTTCCAGTCGGGACGACGGGACCCGCGGTCGACCAGGCGGCGACAGCCAAACAGGTGTGCGCCCGGTGCGACGTCCGCGAGCCGTGTCTCGAGTTCGCCCTCAGCACCAACCAGGACGCGGGCGTCTGGGGTGGGTTGACCGAGGAGGAGCGGCGCACGCTCAAGCGCCAGCGCCAGCGTCAGCGTCGCCGCATCGCCAGCTGACAGCTGACGTGCGACCGCCGCTGCGTTCAGCCACCCGGCCGGCGTGACGGTGGCAGCCTTGCGTTCACGGACACGTCTGACCGCCCCGCCGCGGCAGCAGCCACAACCGGTCGGAGACGGTCGCGGCGATGAGCTGTACGGTCCCACGTTCGCCGTTCCGCGCGAGCCGACGGTCCCCAGCCGCTGGCGGGGGACGGTGCTGATCGTCGCGGCGATCGCGATAGCCGGCTTGGTCGCCTTCGCGGTCGTGCGCGCCTCGGCGGCCGGTCAAACCTCGGATCCCTCGTTGGAACGCGGCGACCCGGCCGCCTCCGCGGCGCCGGACGGGTTCTAGACGACAGCGGCCCCGGCACCGGGCAGGGGCAGCTGAGCGATGCAGGTCGTGCCGCCCTCAGGGCTCGTGCGGCGGACGTCCAGGCGCCCGCCCAGCTCTGTCACCAGCAGCGTGTTCGCGATCTGCAGGCCCAGGTTGGCGTCGCTCTCCAGCCGCCAGCCCTCGTCGACGCCGACCCCGTTGTCGCACACCGTGAGCCGCAGGCTCGCCTGCCCCCGGTGCAGCACGACCTCGACGTCTCCCCCGCCGCTGCCGTCCGAGAAGCCGTGCTCCAGGCTGTTCTGCACCAGCTCCGACAGGATCAGCGCCAGCGGTGTCGCCACCTCTGCGGGAAGTTCCCCGGCCGAGCCGATCAGAGACATCTTGACGCGACGGTCGGGGTCGGCCAGCCCCGACGCCAGCATGTCCATCAGCGGCTGGGCTACCTTGTCGAACGAGACCCGCTGGCGGCTCTCCTGGGACAGCGTCTCGTGGACCAGCGCGATCGACGAGATGCGACGCACGGACTCCCCCAACGCTTCCCGGCCCTCTTCGCTGGCGAGTCGGCGCGACTGCAGCCGGAGCAAGGACGCCACCGTCTGGAGGTTGTTCTTCACGCGGTGGTGGATCTCGCGGATCGTCGCGTCCTTGTACAGCAGCAGGCGCTCGTGCCGGCGCAGTTCGGTGACCTCCCGCATGATCATCAGCCCACCGAGCACGTCGGTCCCACGCACCAGTGGGATCAGACGGCGCAGTACGACGGCCCCGCGGGCCTCCACCTCGCTCTCCAGCGGCTCGCCGTCGGCGAGCGCCTCGCTGACCGCCTCGTCGTCGAGGTCGAACTCAGCGAGGTGGCGCCCCACGATGTTGTCCACCACGCCCAGGCGGCGGTACGCGCTGATCGCGTTGGGGCTGGCGTAGACGACCATGCCGGTCGGGTTCACGCGCATGAGGCCGTCGCCGACTCTGGGTGCCAGCTCCCGCTCGTGATCCTCACTCGGGAACGGGAAGTGGCCCTCAGCGAGCATCTGGGCCAGCTCGCCGGCCGTCTGCAGGTACGTCAGCTCCAGCTGGGACGGCGAGCGCACCATGGACAGGTTCGCCTCGCGGGTGACGACGGCGAGGACCCCACCGTCGAGGCACACGGGGATGGCCTCCTCGCGGACGGGAACGCCGGTGGACCAGTCGGGGTCGCCGTCGCGGACGATGCGCCCGTCCTTGAAACAGCGCAGGACGGTGGGGCGCTGCTCGGGCAGGAAGATCCGACCCACGAGGTCCTCGTGGTACAAGGTCTGTGCGGTGTAGGGCCGCATCTGGGAGACGACGATCAGCTGCTCGTCGGGCGTCCGGCAGAACAACAGCAGGTCCGCGAACGACAGATCGGCGAGGATCTGCCAGTCCGAGACCAGTGCCTGCAGGTGATCGAGCGCGTCGTCGGACAGCCCCGCGCGGACCTTGACCAGCTCGGCGAGTGACGACATCTAGCTGTTCAGCAGCTTCTGAAGGCGCTCGAGCGGGACGACTTCGCGGATCCGGTCGAAGGCGCGCTGTTCGATCTCCTTGGCCTCCTGCACGGTGAGGCCCAGGCCCCGGGCGGTGTCGGCGAGGTTGCGAGGGTGGCCGTCCACGAGCCCCATGCGGAGCTCGACGACGCGGCGCTCCACCTCGGGAAGGCGGCGCATGACCTGCTCCAGTGGACGTGCGAGTTCGCGCACGCGGTCGTCACCGGCGGGACGGCGTGGGTCGCGAGGGCGTCTTCCGGATCCAGGGGAGGACATGATCGCCCGAGCCTACAGCACGTCGCGCGCCACCCCGTCGGGATGGTGATCGCGCCGCCGGGCCAAAGGATCAGTCAGACGAGCGGGGCGCGCGCCACAGGCCGTAGCCGCTCATGCCCACCAACCCGCCGGTGGCGGCCAACTGCGCGTACCACCACCCGGCCAGCTCGTGGTGCCCGGTCGCCGGGCATGCCAGGGTCGCGCCGAGCAGCAGGAGCGCGGCGCCGAAGGATGCAGCGAACCCGATCCGTCGACGGCTGCCGAGCCCAGCGGCGGCGGCGAAGAGCCCACCGAACAGGACGGTCGCGATCAGCGCGTCGACCGCGCTGGGGATCGCGGCCGGATCGTCGGCTCCCGGCTCGAGCGCGACGGCCACGCTCAACAGCACCGCCCAGGTCACCGCCGCGGCGACGCACCAGGCCCGGGGGATGCGATCCTGGAGGCGGTCACGCACACGGCGCCGTGGGATGACGCGGCGAGCCTCACGGGTGTCGAGGGGACGTGCGGCGACGGTCATCGGTTCCTCCTCCACGAAGGTGTCCTGGAGTCGACTGTATCGTTCGCGCGCGAGCGGAGGAAGGTGCCCGGGTGCCATTCACCGTGGTGGTCCTCGTCGTCGCGATCGCGACCGCTGTCGCCCGGGGTGGGCGACTGGACCGGATCGCCGAAGCCGACCTCCGCTGGAACTGGCTGCTGTTCCCGGGGCTGGGGCTGCAGGTCGCCGTCGACGTGTTCGCTGCGTCGGGAACACACGGTTGGGCGTCGACCGCAACGGTGCTGGCCAGTCAAGCGCTGGTCCTGGGATGGATCACCGCGAACCGGTACCGCCGGGGGATGCCTCTGATCTTCCTCGGGTTGTTCGCCAACGCGGTCGTAATCGCCGCGAACGGCGCGATGCCGGTCGATCCGGACGCGATGGCAGCGGCGGGACTCGGCGGGGCGCGCATCGTGGCCGGCAAGCACCAGCTGCTGACCGACACGACGCGGTTGCGCTGGCTCGCGGACGTCGTCCCGGTGGCACCGCTGCGCACGGTGATCTCGGTGGGCGACATCCTGCTGGCGGCCGGACTGCTCCCGCTGGTCCACCACCTGATGACCTACCGCTCACCGGTCGAGCGACGTGGGGGGCCGCGGCCGTCGGCGCTGGACGATGGCGGTGCCGCCGGCCCGGCGGTGAGGCACCCGTGACCGCCGGTTGTCCCGGTCAGCGGTCCAGGAGGATCCCCTCCTGGCGGAGCACGTCGACGAGCGTGTCGGGGCGGGTGCCCATGATCACCGCGAGCGCCCGTAGGTCGTCCGCGCGCACCGACAGGACCTGGCGGTTGAAGTCGCCCCGTTCCACCTGGATCGATTCGCAGTACCTGCGCACGCCCGACCAGCGGTCGGACGTGTCGAGCTTTGACAGGTCGATCACCATCGCCTGCGCGTGCTCGACGGGGCGGGGCGCATCCTCCTGAGGCAGCACCTCGGTGGGAGAGACCCCGTAGAACTCGGCGAGCTCGCACAGTCGGGCCGCGCTGATGTTGCGATCGCCGCGCTCGTAGGACCCGACCACAGCGGCCTTCCACTTCCCTCCCGAGCGCCGCTCGACGTCCTGGAGGGACAGCCCCTGCTGCATCCGGATGCGGCGAAGCCGGGTCCCGACCTCCTCGGCGTACGACGCCACCGCTCGCTCCTCACCGTCGGACCGCGTTGGCGTCACACAGCGTAACCCTCCGGGTGGCATGCAGTGGGTCGCGCGGACAGCCGATGACGGCCCCCGGGCCGGCCACGACGCTGGCGCCAAGGGCGGTCAGGCCGGGGTTGCGTCCGCCGCCCCCTGCAAGGTCGCCGCCAGCCCCTCCTCCAGCGTGGTCCACGGCTTCCATCCCAGCCCTTGGGCGGCCTTGCGGCAGTCCAGCGCGTTGTGTCGCAGCTCACCGGGGCGTTCCGGGGCGTGGACGGGATCGTGGGGGTAGTCGGTCGCGGCGGCCAGCGCCCGGAACAGCTGGTTGACGCTGGTGCGCTCCCCGGTCCCGATGTTGAACCGCGCGTCGTCGCCCCGCTCCATCGCCAGGACGAAGGCGTGAACCACATCGTCGACGTAGACGAAATCGCGGGTCTGCTCGCCGTCGCCGTAGATCACCGCCGGCTGACTCGCGAGCATCTGATCGGTGAACATCGCCACGACCCCCGCTTCCCCGTAGGGGTCCTGCCGGGGGCCGTAGACGTTGGACAGCGCCAGCGACGTCCAGGCGAGGCCGTACAGCTCGCGGTAGGTGCGCAGGTAGTCCTCGGCGGAGCGCTTGCTGGCCCCGTACGGGGAGTGCGCGTACCCGAGGTGGTCCTCAGGGATGGGCAGCTCCTCCTCCGGCGGTTCGCCGTAGACGCACCCGCCCGACGTGGCGAACACCACCTTGCGGGTCCCGTAGCGACGGGCGGCCTCGAGCACCTCGATCGTTCCCAGGATGTTGACCCGCGCGTCGTGCTGGGGGTCGGCGACGCTGGCACGGACGTTCATCTGGGCCGCCAGGTGCATGATCACGTCGGGGCGGTGCTTGTCGACGACCGCCTCCAACGCGCCGGACGTGATGTCCAGCCGCTGGAACTCGAAACGGCCCCCGCCGTGAGCACGGGCGGCGGCCAGGTTCGCCAGTCGACCGGTTGACAGGTCGTCCACGACGACCACGTCGCGGCCCTCGGCCAGGAGTCGGTCGACCAGATTCGAGCCGATGAAGCCGGCCCCGCCGGTCACCAGGATCGTGTCGCGCGTAGGGGCGTCCACACCCAGCCCTCTCGCCGTCCGGTCCGCAGTGACGCGGAGCCGGCGATGCTACCGGCCCCGGTTCAGGCTTCTGCGGCAGCCTCCCGCAGGACGGCGGTCTCGCGGCAACGCCCCCGGACCCTCTCCAACAGCCCAGCGGGGGCGGTCTCGGCGGCGCGGGTGCGGATCACCTCACGAAGTTGGCGCTCGAACTCGGCGCGATCCCCGCACGGGAAGCACCGAGCCAGGTGCATCGAGATGTCGGCGATCTGCGCGTCGTCCAGTTCACCATCGAGGTACCTCTCGAGGCGCTCGAGCGCTTCAGGACAGTCGACCCTCATGCTGCCGTCACTGCCACGTCCTGCGTCGCTCACGGTCGGTCCCCCGGCGATGTCGTCCTCGATCACACACGTTCGGCGGCATCCCGTCCCAGGATCCCGCGCTCACGCGCGTACTCGGCCAACGCCTTCTCGAGCTGTTTCCTTCCCCGGTGCAGACGCGACATCACCGTGCCGACCGGCGTCCCCATGATGTCGGCGATCTCCTTGTAGGAGAAGCCCTCCACATCGGCGAGGTACACCGCCATGCGGAACTGCTCGGGAAGGTCGGCGAGGGCCTGCTTCACCTCATCGGCGGTGATGACGTCGAGCACCTCGTGCTCGGCGGAAGCGCCCGCCCCGGCGAGCCAGTCGTAGAGCGAGAACTCCCCGACATCCTCTTGGGGGTACTCGTCGGGACGCCGTTGCTGCTTGCGGTACTGGTTGATGTAGGTGTTGGTGAGGATGCGGTACAGCCACGCGCGCAGGTTGGTGCCCTGTTCGTACTGGTGGAATTTGTCGTAGGCCTTGGCGAACGTCTCCTGGACGAGATCCTCGGCGTCGGCGGGGTTGCGCGTGTAGCGCAGGGCTGCGCCGTACAGCCGATCGAGGTAGGGAAGGGCCTGCTCCTCGAACAGCCGCTGACGCGCTCGCTCGGTGAGCTCCTGGCGGACGGGGCCCTGGTCGCCCGCGCTCGTGCGGTCGCTCATCCATCCTCCACGCGCTCGACGGTGCTTGGGGTCGCGTGCGGCCTGCGTGCGGCCCTGCGTGCGACGGCCGTTCAGGCGGCTCCGCGCGCTTCGACGTCGTCCGACGGCCCACGATCCAGGATAGCCATAGGCCGGGGCGCGTCATTCCACATCCCTCCCGTCCGTCGGCTTCCCATGGGCCCCGCTCCTGAGCTACAAGTTGCGACCAGAGATTGCATGGTGTAAGACGGTCCAACAAGGAACAACCGAGCGACGACCGACCGAGGAGCTCGATGTGGCACGCATCGCTTCCCGCGACGCTGATCGACCACTGCCACGCGGCCTGCGCGCGGCCCGACGCGACGGCCGGTGCGGTCGTCGCCTGACTCGACCTCGCGACGTGTGCGTCGCGCGACCCGGCGGCCCCCTGCCCCCCACCGCCGGACGCCGCCGCACTGGGGCCGGTCCCACCGCTGCCATCGGCGGCGGGACCGGCCCCCTCCGGGACGCGCGGCCATGAACAGCCACGCGCAACAACCGGGAACTGTCACGAGTTCCGGGCACGGCAGCGAGCCACAACGATCGGCCGCGTCCAGGGCTGGGGCGCAGACGGGGGCGCAGACCCCGGCCGGGTTCGGCGGCGGCGCGCAGGATCCACGGTGGGACATCCTCGAGGACCCGACCCCGGCTGGACCGCGTCGCGGCCGGTGGCTGCTCGTGGCAGCCACCGCACCGTGGGCGGTGGTCGCATTGCTGTTGCTCCGGCCGTCCGGGCCGGTCGCGTCCGATCTGCAACCCACTCCCGGTGAATCGGCCGCGCCGGACCCACGGACCGGGCTGACCGAGGTGGATGCCACCAACGGGTCCCAGGCGTCGCTGGCCGGAGAGGACGCCACCAACGGTTCCCAGGCCTCGCTGGCCGGGGAAGACGTCGCAACGACCGATCCGGCGACGCGGGCGACCACCGAGATCCTGCGGTTCGGTCCGCGGGTGACTCCCGGCCCATCGGAGGCGGCGGCGACCGCGGTCCTGGTCGCCCGGGGCTGGCTCGGTGAGGTCGGCCCAGATCTGCCGTTGCCGTTCCAACCAGCCGGCACGACCGCCTACGTCGAGCATCTGGCGGTGGCCTCGGTCGATCTGCCGTCACCCGACCTCGCCGTCGTCACGGTCGTCGGCGTGCTGCTCGACGTGGCCGACGGTGAGTACACCGGCGCACGACCGGTTCGGGTCGCGGTTCCCGTCCGCCTCGACGCCACAGGCGCCCGCCCGGCGGGCGAGCCGTGGTGGCTCTCACCGCCCGAGCTGACCGCGGACCCGCCCAACTGGGAGCCTGTGGACGACGAAACCCTGCTGGCCGATGCGGGCGCGGCCTTGGTCTCGGCCGGCTACGCCGACGTGGACGTCCGTTCTCTCGATCGGAGCGACGGCTGGCCGCTGCGGGTCACGGCCGTGGCGGTCGCCCCGTCCGCCACCGCCCCGCGCGAACACCGCCTGTGGCTGCGTGAACACCTCGGCGAGCTCGTCGTCGCCGGCCAGCCACCTGCCCGGCGCACTCCCCACGCCGCCGCGACCCCGGAGGCGCCCTCATGAGCGTCGGTGCGCAACCGATCCCCTCGCGCAGGAGGCGGCCACAGCGACCCGCCGCCGGCCACCCCGACCCCCTGCGACTGGCTCGCGCGGTGGCGTTCACGTTCCTGGAGATCGAGGCCGGGCGGCGGCCTGTGGCCCAACTGGCACCCGTGCTCGCCCCGGCTCTGCAGGTACGACTGTCGGAGATCGCGCGGCGGCCAGGGCCCGGGCCCGCCGCTGACGCCATCGTCGCGGTGCGCGCCACGTGCCCGACCCCCGACGTCTGCGACGCCGCGATCGTGGTCCGCCGCGGCCGCCGTGTCGGCGTGCTGGCGATCCGCCTGGAGCGTTACCGCCACGCGTGGCGAGTCGTCGAGCTGGCCCGCCCCGAAGACCGTGGGCGGTCGGCCGCGGCCAGGTCGATGCACTCGCGCACGCGGGCAGCCCCGGTGGCCGGTGCCGAGTTCTCGGGCGGCCGCCAGCCGTAGCCAGACAGGGGGACCTGCCAGGTCCTCCTGACGGTGATGTGGGAGGGCACCTGGAGGTTTCGCGGCCACGGCGCCTCCGCCAGCGGTGAGCCGGCCACCATCCGACCGATGTTCAGGCTCCGTGGCACCTCTTGTACTTCTGGCCCGATCCGCACGGGCACGGGTCGTTCCGGCCGACCTTGTCCTGGACCGTGCGCTGCCCACCGGCCTGTAGCTGGCGGACCGTGCGCCCCTCCTCGGTGCGTTCCACCGAGCCCTGAGTCGCCGTCGGCTGCGCCCCGCCAGCAGGCGTCATCGAGCGGGGCGACGACGACGCCGACGACACGTACGTCAGCTGCTTCCCACGATCCTCCCTGGGCAACTCGGGCAACTTCACTCCGGCTGCCTCCGCGGCCGCCTGCGTCGCCGCGATGTCGCCCGCGGCGTCCGCGTCGGGCTGGCCGTCACCGGTCGGGGCGGGCTCTCGCATCACCGCTTCGCGCGCCAGCTGCGTGGCTCGCCCAGCGGCGCCGTCTGTCTGCGCCTGCGCCGCTGCGGGCGCCTCCTCACGCTCGATCGGGACATGGAAGAAGTACGTCGCGGCCTCGTGCCGCACCCCGTACATCATCGCGACGAAGCTCTCGTAGGCCTCACGCTGGTACTCGGTGAGCGGGTCGCGCTGGCCCACCGCGCGCAGACCGATCCCGTCGCGGAGTGCGTCCATCTCGTACAGGTGCTCACGCCACTTGCGGTCGACGATCGTGAGGATGATCCTGCGCTCGACCTCCCGCATGATCTCGGCGCCGACCTCCTGCTCGCGCAGCTCGTACGCGCCGAAGGCGTCGTCGATCATGTTCTCGGTCAACTTGTCGCGGTCGACGGTCTCGAGGTCCAGCCCGTCGAGGTCGTAGCCGAGCGGGAAGATCTGCTCGAGCTCGCGCCGCAGCATCTCCAGGTCCCACTCCTCGGGGAACACCCCGGGCGGGGCGTACAGGTCCACGGCGTTGCGGACGGCGTCCTCGATGAACGTGGCGGCGATCTCCTCGACCGCCTCAGGATCGCCCTCCAGCAGCTTCTGGCGCTGCGTGTAGACGACCTCGCGCTGCTTGTTCATCACGTCGTCGTACTTCAGGACGTTCTTGCGAATGTCGAAGTTGCGTGACTCGACCTGGCGCTGAGCGTTGCCGACCGCCCGCGTGACCAGCTTGTGCTCGATCGGCACCGTCTCGGGCACGTTCAACCGGGTCATGATCCGATCGACCGCCTCCGCGTTGAACAGCCGCATGAGGTCGTCTTCGAGCGACAGGTAGAACCGCGACTCGCCGGGGTCTCCCTGCCGTCCCGACCGGCCCCGCAGCTGGTTGTCGATGCGCCGCGACTCGTGGCGCTCGGTGCCCAGCACGTACAGACCGCCGGCGTCGAGGACCTCCTGGCGCTCGTCGGCGCACTTGGCCTTGAAGCGGTCGAAGGCGGCGTGGAAGACACGCTCGCGCTCGCCCTCGGAGGCCTCGGGGCCGAGCATGGCGACCTCGTCCTTGGCCATCTCCTCGGGGTTGCCTCCCAGGATGATGTCCACCCCGCGCCCCGCCATGTTGGTCGCGACGGTGACCGCGCCCTTGCGGCCGGCCTGGGCGATGATGTGGGCTTCCTTCTCGTGGTGCTTGGCGTTGAGGACCTGATAGGAGACGCCGCGGCGGCGGAGCATCTCGCTCAGACGCTCGGATTTCTCGATGGAGACGGTGCCGACCAGGACGGGCTGGCCCCGGTCGTAGCGGGCGGCGATGTCCTCGACGACCGCCTCGAACTTGGCACGCTCGGTCTTGTAGATCAGGTCGGCCTTGTCAGCCCGGATGATCGGCTTGTTGGTGGGAACCACGACCACGCCCAGGTCGTAGATCTCCTTGAACTCCAGCTCCTCGGTCTTGGCGGTCCCCGTCATGCCCGCGAGCTTGTCGTACATCCGGTAGTAATTCTGGAGGGTGATCGTGGCGAGCGTCTGGTTCTCCTCCTTGATCCGCACACCCTCCTTGGCCTCGATGGCCTGGTGCAGACCTTCGGAGTAGCGCCGGCCCTCGAGCACGCGACCGGTGTGCTCGTCGACGATCTTGACCTCGCCGTCGCGGACCAGGTACTCGACGTCGCGCTTGAACAGCTCCTTGGCCTTCAGCGCGTTGAGCAGGTGGTGCACGAGCGAGGTGTGCACCGACTCGTAGAGGTTGTCCACCCCCAGGATCTTCTCGACCTTGGCGACACCGTCCTCGGTGATCGCCACGGTGCGCTTGGCCTCGTCGACGACGTAGTCGCCGGTGGTCTCGTGGGTACGCGGGTCCTCCTCGCCGCGGCTGAGGTTGGGAACCACCCGCCGGGCGAAGATCTGGTACCACTGGGCGGACTGCTCCGCCGGGCCGGAGATGATCAACGGGGTGCGGGCCTCGTCGACCAGGATCGAGTCGACCTCGTCGATCAACGCGAAGTTGTGGCCCCGCTGGACCTGCATCCGCACGTCCCACGCCATGTTGTCGCGCAGGTAATCGAAGCCGAACTCGTTGTTGGTGCCGTAGGTGATGTCGGTGGAGTAGGCCGTGACCTTGTCTTCACGTGACTGCTGGGCGTGGACGAGGCCAACGGTCAGTCCCAGGAAGCGGTGCACCGCACCCATCCACTCGGAGTCGCGCTTGGCGAGGTAGTCGTTGACGGTGACGATGTGGACGCCCTTGCCTGCCAGGGCGTTGAGGTACACCGGCATGGTCGAGGTGAGGGTCTTGCCCTCACCGGTCTTCATCTCGGCGATGTTGCCGTCGTGCAGGGCGCACGCGCCGAAGACCTGCACGGGGAACGGCTTCTGAGCCAGGACGCGCCAGGCGGCCTCGCGGACGACCGCGAAGGCCTCGACCTCGAGGTCGGCGAGGGTCTCACCGTCGGCCAGCCGCCGCTTGAACTCGTCGGTCTTGGCCCTCAACTCGGTGTCGGACAGCTGGACGACATCGCCCTCGGCGGCGAGGACCGCATCGGCGATGCGCTGCAGCTGCTTCGCCGTGCGACCCTCGCCGAGGCGGAGGAGCTTGTTGAGGACCATCGGCTTCGACCTTCTGGAGCAGGGATGTTTCGATCAGGTGCACATCTATCAGACGGACGTCGAGGGTCGACGCGTACCAGCGTCAACGCGTTCCCATGGTACGTGCGGCACGGCCGGGTGCTCGATCAGGCACGCAGGCGCGCGACGGGTGGTGGCTGCGGCGACCGCTGGCAGCCCGACTCCAGGCCCAGCTGGCGGAGGCCGGTGCTGTCACCCACGCCCCACCGGACGGTCGCGGCAGCCCGGCCACGCTCACCTCCGGGATGCATGATCTCGCGCTCGTCATCCACGTGACCCAGACCGACCAGGTGCCCGGCCTCGTGCAGCAGCACGGTCCCCCACGACCGTCCGGTCCCGAAGCCTGGACGCAGCGTGTCTGTGGCGTCGAGGTAGATCGCGCCCGAGACGAGCCCCGGCTGAGCGCCGGCCGGAACGATCTGGGCGACACCGACGACCGGTCCTTGCAACGACGGAACCTGTGCGGGATCGGTCCAGGAGATCAGGACCGGCGCCCAATCGGCGCTGCCGTACCGGTCCGGCTGTACGGGGTCTCGTTCGTCGTGCGGCGGCTCGTCGGTCTCGCCGGCGAACGTGAACGTCAGGCCGGTCGCGTCGGTGACCCGTGACAGGGCGGCCTGGACGTCAGCGAGCGCCGTCGGGTACGGGGCGCGGGTGAGGTTGGTCACGTAGCGGATCGGGGTGCACGGATCCCACCGCAGCGGTGCGCCGTCGGAGTGGACGTACTCGAAACGGTAGGTGCCCTGGCCGGCGGCATCCGAGGCCAGCCCGGGAACCGGGGGCGACCAGCCAGCGAGCGAAGCCCGGTTCCACGCCAGCGCCAGCGCCGCGACCGCCAACGCCGCCAGGATGGTGACTGCCAGCAGATCCCGTCCGCGCCGGCTGCCCTGCGCCGCCCGGTGTGGGGCCACAACGCCCTGGCTGGGGAGGCTGGGGAGCGTCGGTGGGACGCCGACGAAGTAGTCGTCTCCTGGCGGGTGCGGATCCACGGGTGGGATGTCGACCGTGGGGGACGACGTCTTGAACGTGGCGTGCGTCGCGGGACGGTTCGATCCGGCCGGACCGTTGGCGACCCGCGTGCTGATCGCACGATGGCCCGGTCAGATCTCCAGCAGCTTCTCGCGGACCGCGTAGACCACGGCCTCCATCCGCGAGTGCAGGTGCAGCTTCTCGAGGATGTTGCGCACGTGGTTCTTGACCGTGTTCTCGGAGATGAACAGGGCCTTGGCGATCTGGCGGTTGTTCATGCCCTGCGCGACGTGCTGGAGGACCTCCATCTCGCGCGGCGTGAGCCGCGGTGCGGGGACCTGCTCCTTGTCCTCCTCCTTCTTCACCATCGCAGCGAACTCGTCGAGGAGCTTGGAAGCCATCGACGGACTGATCAGCGACTGCCCACCGTGGACGGAGCGGACCGCGTCGCCCACCTCGTCGATCGAGATCTCCTTGAGCAGGTACCCGTTCGCGCCGGCCTTGATGGCCTCGTACAGGTCGTCCTCCTCGTCGCTGATCGTCAACATGAGGATCTTGGTGTGCGGCAACTCCTCTTTGATCTGCGCGGTCGCGTCGATGCCCGACACCTCGGGCATGCGCACGTCCATCACCACGACGTCGGGGACGGTCTCGGACGTCAACGCGACCGCGTCGGCCCCGTCGCCCGCCTCCCCGACGACCTCGATGTCCTCCTCGTCTTCCAGCACCATCCGCAGGCCCCGGCGGAACAGCTCGTGATCGTCGGCGATGAGGACGCGGATGCGCTCGTCGGGCACGTGTGCCTCCTCGAGATCTCGGGGACCGACCGGCGGTCAAGGCCGACCGACCCGTCGCCGAGTCTAGCCCAGGCCATGTCCGGGGACCGGCGTGTGCGGTGCCCCTGCCAGCCGACCGAGCCGGTGGGCGCCAGCCCTGGCCACGACCGCCACCGCCACCTCCGCGGCACCGGCCTCACGTAACGCGGCGGCCACCACGTGCAGCGTCGCGCCGGTGGTGAGGACGTCGTCGACGACCAGCAGCCGCGCCCCGCCGAGCCGTGCGCAGGCCCTGTAGGTCCCCGCGGACAGCATGCGGCGCGACGCCGTGGGCAAGCCTGACTGATCCCGGCGCGGTCCGGCAGCCCGCAGCGCGGGGACCAGCGGCCGGTGAACGGCCGCCGCGACGGGTGCGGCCAGCAGCGCCGCGTGGTCGAAGCCGCGCTGGCGGAGCCGCGACCGATCGGACGGCACCCACGTGACGGCATCGACCGGCGCGGCCAGCGTCCTGCAAACGAGCGCCGCGAGCAGCTCCCCGAGGCCAGGCCACACCGACCAGACACCCGCCGCCTTCCCGGCCACGATCGCCGCGGCGACCGGCCCGGCGTAGCTGAACGTCGCGTAGGTGGCGACGACCGGGGCGTGCTCGTCCCAGCAGCGGTGCGGAGAACGGCCGTCGCCACAGCGGGCGCATCGGCGGGGCAGACGGTGGCGGCTGGCCTGTTGAGCGCATGGCGGGCACCACGGCGGGCCCCCGCGGGCACCGCACGCGACGCAGCGGGCGGGTACGAGCACATCGGCGAGCCGTCGCAGCACGCTGCCCAGGATGCGGGGCTGGTGGCCGCGACGCTGCTCGTTCCACGCGGCGGCTGTGGACAGCCCTCACCGCGCCCCCACCCGGGGCGTCCGGACCCGTTCGACGCGGACGGCGACGACACCGAGCGCGCGCCGGTTCACGGGGATGGCTCTGCGAGCCGCCGTTTCAGCGCCTCGATCGCGCGGACCGGTGTGGGGTCCTCACGCCCGAGGTAGGCGAGCCGGACCGACAGCAGGTCCACGAGCAGCACCCCGGCGGCGAACCGGGTGACCGAGCTGTCACCTTCCATCTGGATGGTGAGGTGTGTGCCGACCCGGTCGCTCAGCGACCGGCGGATGATCGAGAAGCGTCGCCGCACCTGGGGATGCTCATCAGCGGGGCTGCGCACGTCGACGATCGCGAAGCGGGCGCCGGCGTCGCTGTTGGCGCCCCACCCCACGATCTCGTTGTGGTCGCGTTCGGGTAGCTCGTGACAGAACGCCGGCCGCTTGGCGTTCTCGTTGACCTGGCACTTGGCACGCAACGCCACCACCGCAGGCCACCCGCGCGCCCCGTAGAAGACGGGGATGAGACCATCCAGGGCGGCGGCCAGGTCGTCGACGGGGTCGGCCGCGGCCCAACGATCCAGGCACGCAACGAGGTGGTCGGGGACGCTGGCGAGCTGGTCGACCATCCCGTCGAGCAGGCCGGCCGCTTCGAGACCGGCCAGCACCGCCACCGTGAGGCTGGGCATGTTGGCACGGGGCTGACCACCGGCGGGGACGGACACGGTCGGGAAGCCCTCAGAGGCGGCCCGTCGAGCCAGCTCTCCCCCGGCGGTGACGGCGTAGCGGGGGGCGCCCACGGCCCCCGCGGCGTCGCACGCGGCGAGGGTCTCCTCGGTCGAGCCCGAGTAGCTCACGGCGACCACGAGCGTGTCGGGCCCGACCCAGCCGGGCAGCTCGTAGCCCTTAACGGGGATGACCGGGACGCGTCCGTGTTCGGCGGCGGCCACGACCGCGACGTCCGCGGCGATCCCCGAGCCTCCCATGCCGATCAACACGACCGCACGGACGTCGTCGGCTGACACCGGCGGTGGCGGTGCCTGCCGGGCACGCGCGACCGCCTCCGCCCACTGGCGGGGCGAAGCCTCCACCGTGGCGAGCATCCCGGCGGAGTCGAGGCCGGCTAGCTCGACGCGGCTCACGCGCCGGCGCGGCGTGAGGGCTTGGTCGCCTCCTCGACCAGCATCACGGGGATGCCGTCTCGGACGGGGTACTGCAGGCCGCACTGCTGGCAGATGATCAGGTTGCGCCGTTCCTTGTGCTCCACCTGCCCGTGGCAGTCGGGGCAGATCAGGATCTGGAGCAGCTGTGGGTCGAGTTGCACGGGGTCCTCCTCGCGTGCGCCGCCGGTCAGCCCTGCTCGTCGACGAGTGCGGCGACCTCGTCGCGGAGTTGCTCCATCGCGTCGGCCGCGGCCGCCTCCACGTTCAACCGCAGCAACGGCTCGGTGTTGCTGGGACGCAGGTTGAACCATCCCCACTGGCCGGTTGTGTCGACCTCCTCTAGCTGCACCGTGAGGCCGTCCGTCCAATCCAGCTCGCCGCGGGCGCCGAAGACGTCGGCGACCCGCTCCAACGTGGCGTCCTGGTCGTCGACCTCGAAGTTGATCTCCCCGGATTGGGGGTAGCGGTCGTAGGGTGCCACGACCTCCGACAGGGGCTGGCCGCTCAACGACACGGCCTCCAGCAGCAGCAGAGCCGCGACCAACCCTGAGTCCGCCCGGTAGTTGTCCCGGAAGTAGTAATGCCCCGAGTGCTCGCAGCCGTACACGGCCCCCGTCTCCGCCATGCGGGCCTTGATGAACGAGTGGCCGACACGCGTGCGGACCGCCTTCCCGCCGCCGGCGGTGATCGTCTCGGGGACGACCTTGGAGCAGATCAGGTTGTACAGGACCGTGGAGCCGGGCTCCTTCTGCAGAATCCGGTCGGCGACCACGGCGGCGAACAGCGATGGCCGCACCGGTTCGCCCCGCTCGTCGACGGCGAAAGCGCGGTCGGCGTCGCCGTCAAAGGCGAAGCCGATGTCAGCGCCGTGATCGGTGACCGCGGCGCGTAGATCGGCCAGGTTGCGCACGTCGGACGGGTCGGCCGGGTGGTTGGGGAAGCTCCCATCCAGCTCGAAGTACATCGGGACGATGTCGAACGGCAGCCCCTCGAACACGGCGGGCGCAACGTGGCCGGCCATGCCGTTGGCCGCATCGACGACCACCGTCAGCGACGACAGCGCGTCTCGGTCGACGAACGAGCGCACGTGCTCGGCGTAGGCGGCCAGCAGATCCTGCTCGCGCTCCTGGCCGGGCTCCCCCTGGGGGTCGAGGTCGCCGTCGGCGACGAGGTCGCGGATACGCGCCAGCCCGGTGTCGATCGAGACGGGGACCGCGCCGGCGCGGCACATCTTGATGCCGTTGTACTTGGCCGGGTTGTGGCTGGCGGTGAACATCGCGCCCGGCTCGTCGAGGTGACCGCTGGCGAAGTACAGCATGTCGGTCGAGGCGAGGCCCACGTGGACGACGTCCACGCCCTGCGAGGTGGCGCCGTCGGCGAACGCCGCGGCGAGCTCCGGCGACGACGGCCGCATGTCGCGGCCGACGACGATCGTGTCCCCGTCCAGGACCCGGGCGGCCGCGGCGCCGATGCGCCGAACCAAGCCGGCATCGAGCTGGTCGGGCACCGTGCCGCGCACGTCGTAGGCCTTGAAGATCGCGTCGAGGTCGACCGGCACGGTGCCCTCCTCCAGGATGTGTGGACTGTACGCCCCTGGGACCTACTGTACGGCCGCACCCGACCGCGCGGCCACGGGGGCTTCAGCGGGAGCGTCGCTCCACCTCAGGCACCACTGGGGTCGGCGGCTGACCCGGCAGGTGGCGACCGATGTACTGCGACCGGGTGCGGCCGTCCTCGCGCCAGTACGCGTACCAGTACGGCCCGTGCGGGCACGAGCGGCAACGGTCCTTGCCGCAACGAACGTGCTCCTGGCGGTAGGTCACCTTCGCGGTCGGCGCGGAGGCGGTCTCGTCGCGCATGACCGGGCCGTCGGCGTGGAGGAGCAGACCGCGCACCAGGATCATCAACCGGCGGAGGTCGTACTGGTCGAGCCGACGGATCTGTGCCACCAGGTCCCGAGGGAGCGCCACGCCCTACCCGCTCGTCGAGTGCGCCGAGTCCGTCCCGATCTTAGGTAGCGACGCGCACCTAGGAAACAACAGCAGCCACAGTCCAGGGTGGACTGGTCAGGTCAGGGGTGGCCTGGCCAGGTGACAGCCAGGGTGGACTGGCCAGGTCAGGGGTGGCCTGGCCAGGTGACAGCCAGGGTGGACTGGCCAGCCAGGGTGCATGGCTGGCCGCGAGCCCTGTCACCACGCCCGAGCGCGTGGGAAGCCGGGCGGGAGATCGGTCGGCGCGGCCCCGCGTCGCTCGTCGACTGGGTCGTGCCGGCTGGTGGCCTGCGCAGCTTCCGAGACCTCGTCGCCCGGTGCGGCGGCGGGATCGCCGTCCCCGCCGAGCGCGGCGGTGGGGTCGCCGCCCCGGCCGAGCGCGGCAGCCAGCACCTCGACGATGCGCAGGCCACCCAGCGCGGGGCGCGCGCCGCCAACCGCCCCACCTTCCGCGGGATCCGTGGTGGCGACGGGCGGGACCTCACGGCCGTCGAGGAGCTCCCAGCCACGGGGAGGGCGGCTGCGATCGGCGTGGTGGATGCACAGGTCGTAGGCCTCGGGTTCGGCTTGGGGCGTCAGCGAGGACAGGACCGCTTTGCGAGCGCCGTAGCTGAAGCGCAGTGTCGCGGCCGCGGGGGTCGGACAGCCCGGGCGGGCGCAGCCGCGGACCGCGGCCCGCGACAGCGGGCGGACCACCTGACGCCGGCGAGCCTCCTGCACGCGAGCACCATAAACCACATCGGTGTGAGACGCGAGGATGCGGAGCGATGCGGCTGCTGCAACGGTTGGCCCCGACGAGCCCGGACGCCGTCCGGCTGTCGACTCCGGTGTCGACTCGGGCCTCTTACCTACACCCTGCGTTACCTAAGCCGATGTTGTCATTACCTGCCGCCCTGCCGCCCTGCCGACCTGCCGACCTGCCGACCTGCCGCCCCGCCCGCTTCCCGACCGAGCCGTCGTCGCTCGTGGTGACGTCCGATCGACCAGGCGCCAGCGCAGGCTCACCGACGTTCCGCCCGGCGCGCACGAGATGCGTCGCAGACGTCACGGGGAGAGAAGAGCCAGCGTGGTGACCGACAGGCGAAGACAGACGCACGCGAACGAAGGAGATGACGAAGGAGACAAAGGTGTCGTCCCGAGTGATCTCCGCACTTGGCGGTCAACCTCTCGGGACGACCTCATCATTGTACCGCAGGCGCGCCCGACTGGTCAAGACCTCGGTTCGCCGTACGCTCACCGCGATGAAGGATCGCCACGCCCGCCACCGTCGCGCCGATGCAGACGGTCGGCGACGACCGCCGGACGGGTTCCGCGCTGCGAGCCTGCGACGTTTCGAGCGTTTGGTCGACGACGCGCTCACGTCCCTACCCGACGAGTTGCTCCGCCACGTCGAGAACGTGCAGATCGTCGTGGAGGACGTCCCGCCAGCGGATGTCCTTGGCGACGGCGACGAGGTGCTGCTCGGCCTGTACCAGGGCGTGCCACGCACGCAGCGCGCCGGCGATCCACCGGCGTTGCCCGACCGCATCACGCTGTACCGGCGGCCGATCGAAGCGCGGGTCGCCAGCAAGCGGGAACTGGCCGATCTCGTCCGGGAAGTCGTGGTCCACGAGGTCGCCCACCATTTCGGGATCGACGACGACCGGCTCGGCGAGCTCGGCTGGTAGTCATCGGGCAGCTCTCGGCTCCGTGGTGTCCGCCGCCCCGTCGACGGGGGAAGCGGTCGGGGTCGGAACGTCCTGCACGTCGGTGATGGTTTCCGACCGGATGGCCGTGCCCAGCGACGTGCCCAGTCGCTGGGGCAGTCCCGGAGCGAACCGCACCGGCGGGACAGGCTGACCACCCGCCCACACCCGGCTGGGAACCCCGGCGCGGGCCAACAGCCGCATCCGTCCCGATCGCTCCACGGAGTGCAGGCCCGCCACGACACCACCGCCGTCGGCCTGCACGAAGATCGCGTGTTGGTCGAGATCGTCACCCGCGGCACTGATGTTGATGTCGATCGCGGTCCCTGGGGGGACGGCAACCTGCCGCCAGTCCTCCGGCGACACGGTGCTGGTCGCAGAGGCGGCGATGATCTCGACGGTCACGGGTTCGGAGGTGGGGTTCACCAGGTGCAGGACCTCGTGTCGCCCGCGGAGCGGACCGGTGGAGATCACCCACTGCGGGTCCACGTCAGGCTCGCCGAGCTGGATCGCGAACCCCGTGCGCTCGGGGTCGGGGTTGGTGATCCGCGTGGCCGCCGACACCACCACCGGGACGCCGTTGGCTGAGGTCACGGTCACGCCGGCCGAGCGGGCGTCTTCGGGGAGCGCTCCACGCAGGTCGATACGGCGGACCGACTCGCCGGGGACGGTCAACTCCTCCAGCCCCTCCGGTGGCGCCCCGCCATCCGGCGTGTGCACGGTGACCGCCAGGGACGCGGGGCTCTCGCTGGCGTTGGCCACCCACAGCCACGACTCGGCGTCGCCGGTACGGAACCACGGGATCGTCCAGGTGTCTTGCGGGGCGGGCGCCAGTGGCGCCAGCGTCAGGCCCTCGACGCCACCGACCGCGGGATCCACGCTCTGCCAGGCCTCGGCCACGACCCGCCCCGCACGCAACCGCACGACAGCGCCGAGGTCGGCGAGCTCGGGGGCGTGCTCGTTCAACGGGATGGTTTTCACAGTCCGGGCTGGGATCCCGACGTTCTTGAGCCGTTCGGGCCGCTGCACGCCGTCGGGTGTGAGGAGATCCACCGCCACCGCCGCGTCGACGTCGAAGGGGTTGACCAGGCTGAGGGCCGCCTGCGCCCCGCCGGCGGTGTTCACGCCGGGCAAGTACCAGGTCGGGCTCGGCTCGGCCACGCACGGCCCCTCGACCAGACCCGCCGGTTCACCGGCCTGTCCGCGGACCCATACCCGCGTGACCGCCGCGGGCGTGCGCCACCAGCGTGCCCAGACGCCGGCCTCCGTCCGCTCGGGCGGCAGGCCGTCCACCCGCAGACCTCCGGCGAAAACCTCGGCTTCCGCCCCACGGGAGATCTCTCCCCCACCGACGGTGTCGACACGGACGACCGACCCGGTGGCGCTCCCGGGCGGCACGGCGGTGATCACGAACATCCCATTGCCCGTGGCGGTGTCGCCCGCCGCGCAGTGCCACGTCCCGGACACGGCCGGCCCCGCCGCGGTGGTCGCAGGGGCGTCCGACGCCGCAGGGGTGAGGAGATCGAGCGTGACCCCGGCGACGATGCCGAGCGCCACCATGGCGAACGCGGTCGGGGTCGAGGTCGGCGCCCTCACCGGCGCTCCTCCACGAACCCCGGTGGGCGCAGCGTCAGGGAGACGGCCAGCAGCAGCATCATCAGCTGACCGATCATGGCCAGCGTCCGCCTCCGCTGCCGCGCGTAGGTCACCACCACCTGGTCGGCGGGACCGGTCACGGTGAAGCGGGCCAGACCGAACTGAGAGCCACCTTCCAACACCGCCCCGTCGGCGGTCGCACGCCATCCGGGATGGGCCTGTTCGGCCAGCAGCACCACCCCGGCAGACGGGACGGCCCCCGCGAAGGTGTCGTCCTCGGCGACGGTGAGCGGTCGGGGGCTGGCGTCGGGCGGGACCTCGCCGCGGCGGGCGACCGACACCGCGACCGCGGGCGAGACGTGGGCCGCCCGCGGCAGCCAGCGGCCGACGCGGTACAGCAAACCGTGCTCGACCGACTGCGGCTCGAGGTCGACCTGATCGTCGAGCGCCGCCTGCAGAGTCGGCGACCGTCCTCCCTCGGGCACGTAGACGTACAGGATGTTGGCGAGGCCCAGCCGCGACGCCGCTGCCGGGTTCGTGTGTGCGGCCGCGTCCGAGATCGCACGCTGCACCAGTTCCAGCAGCTCCGCCGGCCTCGGCGCTCCGTACCGCAGCATCGTCGGGCCATCCGAGCCCACCACGTCCCAACGGATGGCCCCGTGTTCTTCGCTCAGCACGAGGACGCGGTAGGGGCCCAAGGCGTCGTCTTCGGCACCGATGAAGGCGGGCAGAGCCGGCTCGCCGACCACGAATGCGTCCCACGGATCGGTGACCAGGTAGCCGGTCGCTGCCACGCCGCCGAAGACCACCGCCACCGCGGTCCCCGCCACGACGACCTGTCGCCACCCGAATGCGATCTCGCGCAGCACGTCTCCGGCGACGGTGAACGCGATCGCCAGCAACCCGGCGTACGCGAACGCCGCCAGCAGCAGCGGGAGGCCGGGCCACCCGACCGCCCCGTCACCGCTGGCCCCAAGACCCCACGCGGCCAGGACCGACAGCAGCACGACCGCCCACAGCGTGGCCACCGGAACGGGGCGACGCGGGTACCCGACGATCAGGCCCAGCAGGCCGGCCGCCAGGAACGCGACGCCGACCGCGAGCCCCGGGAAGCCGGGCAGCTGCGGGGACAGCGCCAGCCACCGCAGGAACGGTGACGGCATCGCGCCGGGGTCACCGAAGCCGCCCAGGACCGGTGAAGCCGACCCGACCAGGGAGGCCGACCACGGCAGCAGCAACAGCAGCGCCCCGACGACGACCACCACGATCCGGCCAGCGACACCCCGCCGGACCGCCGCCGGAGCAGGTGTGGCGACCACGACGACCAGTCCCACGGCGACGGCGGCGAGGAGCAGCGGCACCGTGGAGGGCTCGAAGGCGATCATCGCTGCGGTGACCAGAGCGGCGCCTGCCACCGCTCGCCAGGCGCTTGGCGGCGCGACCGCGAGGCTGGTCAGATGGGCTGCCGCCAAGGTCAGCGCCGGGATGGCGGCCGCGGTGACCAACCCACCGAGCCTTCCGGTGGTCAAGGCGGCCAGAACCGGAGGACTCAACGTGTAGGCGGACGCGGCCAGGACCCGTGGCACCCGAGCCGGGGTCAGCAGGCGGCCGGCGCGGAGCGTGAGCCACCACGTGACGGGGAGGAACCCGAACAGCAGCAGGCGCGGGGCCAACCAGGCCGACCCGAGAGCCAACATGCCCACCAGGCCCAGCAGGGCCTGCGCCGGTGACGGCGCCCCGGCCGAACCGAGCCCCCCCGCGTCGTTCCACCCCGAGGCGTACACCCGCAGGAACGTGCGCGACGTCGCCGGCCACGGGGCGACATCACCGCCGCGGAGCTCACCGCCACCCAGGAGTGGGACCGCGCTGATCAGGCCGACGACGGTCAGGATCATGGCGGCCACCAGGACCGGCTGCTGTCTGACCAGGCGCACGGCGCGCGGGCCGGGAGACACTTCGTCGGTCGCCCGCTCGTCGGGTGGGGACGGCAGCTCCAGCTCGCCGCCCGCGACCCGGTCGGCGATCGCCTCGGCGTAGGCCCCCAGCCGCGGCGCGGCGCGAGCGAACAACGGCCGCAGCTCGCCGTCGGTGCGGGTCCGGCTGTCCTGCACCGTCCGCCGCAGCCGGATGGTGCTGCCCAGGTTGCGGACGTTCCAGCCCCAGGCGCGCAGCGTCTGCCAGGCGTCGCTCAGCCGGCGGGCGGTGACGAAGGCCGCGACCTTGGCCCCACCGACCACGAAGAACAGCGGCAGGACATAGGCCAGCCGGGCCAGGCTGTAGCACTTGAGCATCGTCGCGAGCGTGTTGCGCTCAGCGAAGTACCGCGGGCCCAGCGGTGCGATCTCACCGAGCCGCTCGTAGTTGGAAGCCGCGCGAACGTGGCGCCCGACGGCAGCCGGTGCCACCTCGACGTCGCGGCCGGCCAGCCAGGCGCGCCAGCACAGGTCCAGATCGTCGCGGAACACGCGGTAGCGGCGGTCGAACCCACCGAGTTCCTCGAACAGCGTGCGGTCCACCAACATGGCTGCGCTGGACACGTACAGGACCGGCCGCACGCGGTCGCGCTGGCCCTGGTCGAGTTCGTCGGGCTCGAGCCCCGAGTCCGGGCGTCCTGTGGGGTCGATCGCCATCCCGACCTGCTGGAGCAACCGCGGGTCGTTGTACTGCAAGAGCTTGGGGCCGACCACCGCGACGTGCCCGTCGCCGTTGGCGTGGGCGACCAGACAGTCGACCGCGTCCGGCTCGAGGATCACATCGTCGTGCAACACCAACAGCCAGCGTGCATGCGAGGTGGCTGCCACGGCGCTGTCGAGGGCCATGCCGACCGCTCCACCGAAGCCGAGATCGCGGTCGGCCACCAGTACCCGTTCCATGCCGAGTCGCTCGCGGAGGATGTGGCGCGACCCGTCGGTGGAGCCGTTGTCGACGGCGACGACCTCGAGCGCCGGGTAGGTCTGCGCCTCCAAGGCCTCGAGGCACTCGCCCAGCCATGCAGCACCGTCGTGCGCGACGACGACGGCGAGAACGCGCGGACTGTCCAGCGCCGCTCCTTCTGGACCGCGTGACGATCACTCGCCGGACGGGTGCACTGCCCAAGCGCGACGCCCGCCGAGCTGGCGGGCGTTGGGAGGGCGACGCTAGCACACTCGGCGGCGAGCACACACCGAGCGGGGCGGCCGGCGCGTTCGCTGGCGGTCCTAGGAAGCGAGCCGCTTCAGCCGCCGGCGCTCCCGTTCACTCATGCCGCCCCAGATCCCGAAGCGCTCATCGTTGCGCAACGCGTACTGCAGGCATTCGTCGCGGACGCTGCATGCCGCGCAGATGCGTTTGGCGTCCCTGGTGGATCCGCCCTTCTCGGGGAAGAAGGCCTCCGGATCCGCATCCAGACACTTGGCATCAGCCATCCAGGGCGCCGGGCCGAGGTCGACCCCGTCCCGCAGGTCCCCGGTCACGGTCGCGGTGTCGGCTACCACAGTGCGCTCCTCGCTCTCGCGCGGACCGGTGCGGTGGCCGCACCGGAAGGGCGGCTCGGCGCTGAGTCCCACGCCGACCACCACGCTGGTGTAGTTACACCGACGTCGTTTCTAGCGGCGGAAGCGGGTGGCGTCAAGGGCCAAACCACGACAGGTTGTGGTCGCCGTCGATGCCCACCCCAATCCATGGGGTTCGATGCCCACCCCGATGCGTGCGGCGAGCGAGGATGGCGGCAGGTCCGGGCGCCGCTGCGCCGCCCTGGTCGGCCTTTCGAACTGTCAGGCTCGGACGCTGCGCCGGATCTCGCGCGCGGTCGCCACCCCGATCCCCTTGACCTCGACGAGCTCATCGATGGTCGCGGCACGGATCGCTTCCAGCGTTGGGAAGCGATCGAGGAGCGCCTGCGTCTTGGCGGCTCCCAGTCCCTTCACGTCGGCCAGCACCGCCTGCAGGTCCGAGCGGGCACCGTTCTCACCGCCGTGGGAAGCTGGCGTGCGGCCGGCCACGACCTCGCGCCCGGCGGCTGCCCGCTGATCGGCCCGGTGGTCGCCGGGGTGTGTGTGGGGCGCGGTGCCCGTGACCTCGGCCCCACTGTGATCGACGGCCGCGTCGGTCTCGCCGGCCGCCCACGACGTCGCGCGCTCGTGTTGGTCCCACGTCGTCGATGTCGCCTCGCCCCGAGGGTCGGACGCGAGCGCGTCGAGGAGAGCTGGCCCCCCGACCGGCCGCGGCTCAGGGTCGGTCGGGGGCTCGTGACCGAGGATCCGCTCTCGGGCGGCGTCGAGACGCCCCGCAAGCTTGCGCCGCTCCCGCCGCGACACCCCCGCAGCGAACTCCTCGACCAGTTCCCGCAGCACACGATGGCGCTCCTGCTCGAGCCGGCGATCACGGGCGTCGAGGTACTCCACCAGGGATGCCTCCATCCGGCCGACGAAGTCGACGAGCTGGCGCACGTGCTCACCCGCGGCGCGGACGTCGGCGGCAGCCTCGTCGCTCGTCACCCGGATGTTGCCGGCAGTCTGCAATCCGACCGCGCGGACGTCGGCGGCAGCCTCGTCGCCGATCGTGCGTACCACCTCGGTCGCCTCTTGGGTCCCGCGTCGGAACTCGGTCGCAGCCCGGTCGATCGCCGCCTCAACACGCTCCTGCAGTCCGACCCCGAGCTCTTGGACCTCACCACCGACCGAGCGCAGCTCCTGGTGGGCGGCGCGCAGCTGCTGCTCACTGCGGTCCAACGCGGTGGTGAGCGCATCCGCGAGCTGGCGACGGTGCTCCTCCAAAACCTGCGGCAGTCGCTCGTCCAGGCCGGCGTCGAGTGCCTGCAGGCGATGGTGGAGGTCGGCGACCACCCGCTCGAGGGTGGCGTCGAGCGCTGTTTGCATCGCTTCGCTGATGCGGCTGACGCGCGCCAGCTGCGTCTCGCTGATGCGGGTGGCCTCCGCCAGGTGGTCTTGGCTGATGCGGGCGGCCTGCGCCAGGTGGTCCTCGCTGCGGCGGGTCGCCTCCGTCAGGTGAGTCTCGACCGCTGCGCGGAGCTCGTCGGTCCGTTCCTGGACGCCGCGGGTGAGCTGATCGGCGCGGACGACGAAGGTCGCGAGCTGCTCGTCGACGGCTGCCCGGGTCGCGGCGTCGGCGGTGACACGGCGCTCCTCGGCGGCGATGAACTGGTCCTCGATCGCGAGGCGGCCGGCTCGCATCTGTGCGTCTTGGGTGGCGAACCGCGCGTCCATGGCGGCGTCGAGTTGCGCCAGCGAGGCTTCCACGGCGACGCGGACGTCCTTGGTCCCGGCGTCGATGCGCACTCCGAGTTGGGTGAGAAGCTCCCGGGCGTCCGCCTCACGGCGGCCCGCGTCCTCGTGGCGCTGTGACACGGCCTGTTCCCGGACGTCCTCGGCGAGCGCCTCCACGCGCCGGTCAAGCGTGGTCGTGCGGTCGGTGGCCGCCTCGACCGCCTGGACCAGCGCCTGCAGGGACTCCGCCGCCTCGACACGATCCTCGCGGATCCGCGCCACCAGCCGCTCGCCCAACGCCGCCACCCGAGCGTCCAACTCGCCGGCGACCTGGCTGACGAGACGGTCGCCGTCGTCAGCTCGGACCAACGCCGCGAGCCGCTCCTCCATCCCGGCCACGACGGCCTCGCCGATACGCCAGGACCCGTTCTCGACCTGCTCCTCGAGGGCCGCCAGGCGGCTCAACAGCGACGTGCGCAGCGCCACGACGGTGTCTTGGATGCCCGCGTCGACGCGCGCCCCGAGTTGGGTGAGGAGCTCCCGGGCGTCCGCCTCACGGCGGCCCGCGTCCTCGTGGCGCTGTGACACGGCCTGTTCCCGGACGTCCTCGGCGAGCGCCTCCACGCGCCGGTCAAGCGTGGTCGTGCGGTCGGTGGCCGCCTCGACCGCCTGGACCAGCGCCTGCAGGGACTCCGCCGCCTCGACACGATCCTCGCGGATCCGCGCCACCAGCCGCTCGCCCAACGCCGCCACCCGAGCGTCCAACTCGCCGGCGACCTGGCTGACGAGACGGTCGCCGTCGTCAGCTCGGACCAACGCCGCGAGCCGCTCCTCCATCCCAGCCACGACGGCCTCGCCGATACGCCACGGCGCGTTGAGGACCTGCTCCTCGATGGCGGCCAGACGGTCGGAGACGAACGTGACGACGGGCCTGACCTGCCCGACGACCTCGGCGTTGCGGTCTTGCTCGACTGCCTCGATCGTTCCGCGGACCACCCGACCGAGGTCGGACAGGGCTGTCTCGACCCGTTCGGCGACGTCGTCGTCGGGTTTGGCGTGCTGGTCCGCCAGCCGCTGCACGTCCTGATCGAGCCGGGCGGCGCGTTCGTCGAGGGAGGCGACGACGTCCTCGGTGGACTCCGCCAGCTGGACCAGACGCACGGCGTGGTCGGTGCTGGCCTGGCGCAGACGGTCGATCTCCTCGGCGAGCCGACGGAAGCGCTCGTCGAGTTCCTCCCCCAGCCGCGCCAGCGCCTCGTGGACCTCCGAGCGCAGCGCGACCGCCTGTGAGGCGGCACTGTCGCGCAGTGCGCGCAACACGGATTCCATCCCGTCGAGGCGTTCGGCGGCGTCACCGAGGAAACGGTTGAGTTCGCGTTGTTCGGTGACCTGGCGCTCGACCGCCTCAGAGAAGAGACGTTCGACGTCCGGTTCGTCCGCGCCCCGCACGAAGAGACTGTCGTCCACGTTCGTCCCCCTCCACGGCCGTCCGGAGCGTAGTCGCGGCGTGCCGATCCGGCGGGGAGTCGCTGCGAACATCGAAGTGGCCAGGGGCCCGCTCAGCCCCCACCGCGGCATCGCCGTGTTGCCCCACGGTCAGACCGTCGCAGCGACGCGGTAGCGGATCCCGGTGGTCTCCAACCGGTCGTAGGTCGTGGTGCGTTCGGCGGCGGGGCGCCCGGCCCGAGCGGCCGTCGCGCGCAGCTCTTCGGGGGACCGACGGATGCCGTGCTCGGATCCGGCCATGCGCGAGATCGTCTCCTCCATCAGCGTCCCGCCGAGGTCGTTCGCGCCGCCCTGCAGGATGGTGACCGCCCCGTCCAAGCCCATCTTTACCCACGACAGCTGGATGTTGTCGATGGCGCCTTGGAGCAGCAGTCGCGCGACGGCGTGCACCCGGCGGGTGTCTTCCCATGTCGGTCCAGGCCGCGCGACCCCGGCCAGGTAGATCGGGGCCTGCTGATGCACGAACGGCAGCCCGACGAACTCGGTGAAGCCTCCCGTCTCTTCCTGGATGGAGCGCAGTCGCTTCAGGTGCGCGACCCAGTGCCGCGGCTCGTCGACGTGGCCGTACATCATGGTCGACGACGAGCGCAGCCCGACCTGGTGTGCTGTGGTGATCACCTCGATCCACGCGGCGGCGGGCAGCTTCCCCTTGGTCAGTACCCACCGGATCTCGTCGTCGAGAATCTCCGCGGCTGTGCCGGGCACCGTCCCCAGGCCGCGGTGTCGCGCTTCCTGCAGCCATTCGCGGATCGAGATGCCCAGCCGGGTCGCGCCGTTGACGACCTCCATCGGGCTGTACGCGTGCACATGGACATCGGGGACCCGGCGCTTCACCGCGTCGAGAATCTCGAAGTAGTACCCGCCGCCGAGGTCCGGGTGGATGCCGCCCTGCATGCACACCTCGGTGGCGCCGGCCTCCCACGCCTCTTCCGCGCGGTCGGCGACCTCGTCGAGGGACAGGTTGTAGGCGTCGCGGTCGGCGCGGCGTTGCGCGAACGCACAGAACCGGCAGCCCGTGTAGCAGATGTTGGTGAAGTTGATGTTGCGGTTCACCACGTACGTGACGGTGTCGCCGACCCGGTCGGCGCGGACCTCGTCGGCCGCCCGACACAGCGCCTCGAGCTCCACACCGGTGGTGTCGAACAGCACCAACACCTCGTCGTCGTCCAGGATGGCGCCCCGCTGCGCGTTCGCGAGGGCCGCGGCGACGTCCCGGCGGATCGCGGTGCGGGCGGTGCCGTGCTCACGAGGACGGTTCGACGCGACCACGTCCGCGGCGATGAAGTGGACGTCTCCGTACACGGCACGTTGGTGTTCGTCGTCGGCCGAGCGGGCGTTCCGCCCATCGGCGGCCGACCCGCCCGCCTCGTCGCCGGAGATGACCGCCCGCATCCCGGCGGTCATGGCCTTGGTCGCAAGGTCGTCAGGGTCCTGCCACGGGTGAGGCCGGGGGCGGTGGCCCGGCCTGGCGAATCCATCGCGTGTCGCCAGGGCCGCCACCGGTCCGCGCATCCGCCCGGCCAGGAACGGGTCGGGTCGCTCGACGTACTCCGGGTAGACGGTCAACCGCTCGACGAGGAGACGACCTTCCTCGGCGGACCGGCGGGACAGCTCGTCGACTTCAGGCCAGGGCATCTCCGGGTTGACGTGATCGGGCGTGATCGGCGAGACGCCTCCCCAGTCATCGATCCCGGCCCGCAGGATCGCGGGGTACCGGTCGGGGGTGAGGTTCGGGGGGGCCTGCACGTGAACCTTCGGGCCGAGGACGATCCGCGCCATCGCGACCGTGGCGAGCAGGTCGTCGAACGTCGGCTCCGGCCGGTCGCGGAAGGCCGTCCCCGGCTTCGCACGGAAGTTCTGGACGATGACCTCCTGCAGGTGGTCGTACTTGCGGTGCAGGTCGCGGAGCGCCAGGACGGTGTCGGCCCGCTCGACCAGCGTCTCGCCGATGCCGATCAGCAGCCCGGACGTGAACGGGACCGACAGCCGACCGGCGTCCTCGATCGTGCGCAGCCGTACCTGCGGATCCTTGTCGGGGGCACTCCAGTGCGCCTGGCCCTTGTCGAGCAGCCGCCGCGACGTCGATTCGAGCATCAGTCCCATCGAGGCCGAAACCTGCTTCAAGGTGGCGAGCTCCGTCCATGTCATCACGCCGGGGTTGAGGTGCGGCAGCAAGCCGGTCTCCTCGATCACCCGGATCGCGACCGCCCGCAGGTACTCCAGCGTCGTGGTGTAACCGTGGGCCTCCAGCCACTGTCGTGCCCGCGGGTAGCGCTCCTCGGGGCGGTCACCGAGCGTGAACAGCGCTTCCTTGCACCCGGCCGCCTGGCCGCGACGAGCGATATCGACGACCTCGTCGGGTGAGAGGTAGGCGGGAACGTCGCGCTTGGGTGGCCACGCGAACGTGCAGTACCCACAGCGGTCGCGGCACAGGTGCGTCAACGGGATGAACACCTTCCGCGAGTAGGTGACCCGTCGACGCCCGTCGGCCGTGACGAAGCCGCCCGCGTCGCGGATCCGGCCGGCGATCGACACGAGGCGCTCGAGCTCGACGCCTCGGCACGTCAGCAGCGACGCGGCCTCGTCGCGCGTGACCGCCAGCCCCTGCTCGGCACGGCGCAACGCACGGCGCCGCAACCGGCCCAGCGCGGCCTCGTCCGGCGTCCGGTCCGCCGATCGCTGGTTGCCTGAGCCGTGCGTCGTGGCGCTCGCCATCGCATCTCCCGGCAGTTGGGTGCGCGGGCATCCTAGGAGTCCGGGTCACGACCGCTTCGCTACTTGAGTGACCTAGTGGTGTCCTGTCCGATTGAAGCGCTGCATTATTGTTCGGTGCCGGTTGCTTGGAGTATGTCGCCGCAGTAGCGGCCGATCGACCCCAGGATCTCTTCGCTGGTCTTGGTCCACACGAACGGTTTGGGGT